>JBOHQX010000046.1:0-35124 GCA_050732395.1 bacterium | reverse complement strand
GTTTTCAATATCACAAACGTGAAATGACCAGTGTCATCGCGCTGGATGCGCCTTTCGATTTTTGGCCACGTGAAGCGCGGCGCGCGCGACGGCGTGCGGAAAAGCGCGGAGTGAAAATTGAGGAGAGCGACAACTGGGAAAATTTTTATGAGTTGCTGCAGCAGCACATGTGGCAGCGCCATGAGGTGCGGCCTACACATACTTTAGAAGAACTCCGGCATTTAAGTGATCTTTGCCCGCAGCGCTTGCGCTTATTTGCGGCCTTTGTCGATCAGGAAATGATCGCGGACATGTTGCTGTTTCTCTGCAACCGGAACGTGGCTTTGGCTTTCTATTATGTTAGCCACCGTGACGGGTTCCAGAACTATCATGGCTTTTATTCCCTCGTCGCCGAAGTTTTGGAGTGGTGCGTCCGGCAAGGCTTTCGTTATCTTGACCTCGGCACTTACACGATCGCTTCGGAGCCGAACTGGGGGTTGGCTAACTTTAAGGAAAGCTTTGGCGCGCTGGGCGTTTTCCGCGATACGATGTCTGTAGAGTTTGGAGTTGGGTGAGTAGGAATAGCTCCAAGCTTGATCGATTGATGGTGTGAACAACAATTGTCATGGATGATGTCAGATTTTTTATATCGAACACATTTTGCGCTTGCTTCTGAAACTTTGGTATTCTAAATTAAGCTGCGCGTAGGGATAGTGCTTAATTGATCAATGGGCTCCTTCTCTTTCTTTACCGCCCTTCCAATCCGATAATAGTGGTACTGATTTTGCAGTAGAGCTGAGGCATTACTCAAGAAGCGGGGCGTTACTATGGTCGCGCGGCGGATTCCAGCCGTTACTGGACCGGAGCGGGATAATTTTGCCACCAGCGAGCAACAGGAAAATACCAAAGCCGGCAACACTTCCCCCCCATATTTTATAGGTCAATCGCCATGCATTCGTGACGTGTTGAGCTTGGTCGCACAAATCGCCGACACGGATGCCACTGTTTTGATTACCGGTGAAAGCGGAACGGGAAAGGATCTCATCGCGCATGCCTTGCACAGACAGAGTTCCCGCCGGAATGCCGCATTCATACCCGTGAACTGTGGCGCTATCGCCGAAATGTTGGAAGAATCCGAGCTCTTCGGGCACATAAAAGGAGCTTTTACAGGCGCTTGCAGTGATAAGATTGGAAAATTCGAAGCCGCGCACGGCGGTACAGTTTTCCTGGATGAAATCGATGAAATGAGCAAAAGATTGCAGGGGAAGCTGCTCCGCATTCTGCAATCGGGCGAATACGCGCCGGTGGGCGTAGCGGGGAATCGCTATTGTAACGTGCGTGTAATCGCCGCCACCAATCAAAACTTGCCGGGCCTGGTTGAAACCGGTGCGTTCCGCAAGGATCTATATTATCGTTTGAACATCATTCGCCTGGAGTTGCCGCCGCTGCGCGAACGTAAATGCGACATTCCGATCTTGGCCGGATACTTTGTCAAGCTTTTTCAGCTTCTCTACCACAAAGCCAACCATTCATTAGAGTTGAGCCCCGAAGCAGAGGAAATCCTGCTGCGCTATGATTTCCCCGGCAATGTTCGCGAGCTGGAGAATATCATTCGACGTGCTGTCATCCTATGCCGCGAGTCCCATATTCACCCCCGACACCTTCCCGCGGAGATTCTCACCGCACGAGTAACAGTCCCAGCGCATCTTCACTGTACCTTTCATGAAGCGAAGGCCAAAACAATCGAAGCGTTTGAAAAATCTTATCTTATATTTGTCTTGAACGCTTGCGGCGGCATCGTTACCCGCGCCGCCAAACAATCGGGCCTGAGCGAGCACAATTTTCACATCAAAATGAAGAAGTACGGGCTGTGTGGCAAGGAATTTCGTGCCGCGAAGCAGCGCTTGTGCGCGTGACTTTCATGGTATGAATGAAACCATCAGCGTTCTCTGATCTTTTCATACATCTTTCTTTAAAACCTCGAGTGACTCAGAGTTTATACTGCGTTTTCTTTTGCACTCCAGACTTCTTATAAACTCCTTCTTACTCTCCGGCCGGCTTTATCATTTTTCGTTGCCATAGCCCACGGCTTCAAATTTGCCTATGGGCACTCTATAATGGGGGTGATTGCGGCTCGCCTCAATAAGGACAGGCATTTGGGCATGGCGGCAAAAACGAATCAAGTCTATCATATTTGCCTCGCTGGCAGATTGGTCAGCAGCGATTGGCTTTTGATCCAGGGACTCAAGGCGCAGCATCAAGTCACACTGATCGAGCAAATTAACGTACTTTCGCAAAATCTGGTTTTAGCTCAAGTCAACGTTCTTGTGCTGGACGTCAGTGCGAATCAAAGACTCGGTTTGCGTCTTTTGTCGTTCATAAAAAGACGTTTTCCCAAGCTGTGCATCGTGTTGGTAGATGGAGGGCTTACCCAACAGCAGGTCATTGCCGCTTTCAAAAAAGGAGCCCAGGATTATTTTGCGAATCCTTATGACGTGAGATTGCTCGTGGAGCGTGTTCAGGCTTTGAGCGCGAGCGCCACACCCTGAGATGAATGAGCCGGCAACAATAATAGCTAATTCTGATAAGGAGGTGATTGAGAAAAAGACGGCGGAAACGAACTATGATATGAAGCAAAAGGAATTAAAGCAGCTCGAAGACAACCCTCGAGAAAGAATAGTAGGTAGACTTACAGCAATAGAGTTCTAAAACACGAAAAGTAAAATCTAACGATGAGCCAGTATCAAGTAATCAACGCCGTTGATCGGACCCTGCGGCACGTCTTGTGGTCTACGATGCAAAATGACACCACCATCACGCGCATTCTGCCCGACGAACAAAGAATCAGCTTTGAGCCGCCGTTCCGCTTGGTGAGAGACGCCGAACCCGAGCAAAACGCGCTTTCATTCTATCTTTACCGCATCGTCGAAAATCCTGATATGAAAAACCGGCCGTTAGAACTTGTTGATCCGCAACGGCTGCGTTATCCGCCGCTTTCGCTGAATCTGTTTTATCTCGTGACCCCCGTGACGAATAATGCCGAGAATGATCACCTCGTGCTTGGTAAAACTATGCAAATTCTCCACGATCACGCTATTATCAGAGAGCCAGAATTGCAGGATATTCTTGCCGATCCGGCCGATACAACGGAGGAGTTACGGGTCATTTTCAATTCAATTTCCTTGGAAGATACGAATAAACTTTGGAGTGCGTTTATGCGTCCCTACCGTTTGGCCGTGTCCTATGAGGTCAAAGTGATTTATATCGATTCGGAGCGCGAGACCGGTGGCGAGCGGGTACGCCGCAAGAGGCTCGAAATGTTGCCGAAAACCGAGTTATCTTAATGGCTGCAGATATTATCGAACAGGTGGCTTTGGTTACGGGCCACATCCTCCACGAAGGAACCGGCGAACCGATTTTCGGAAGCGTGCGAATCGTCGAGAGACAAGTTAAAGATGAAGATAAACTCGGCACGGTTGCGGACAAGCTACTGGATGACGAGGAAGGTACCTTTGTCGTTTCCGGCGAGCCGATGGCGCTTTTTCCCAATTTGGCTTTGCAAGCTTATACACTTAATCTTGAGATTCGCGCCAGATCGCCTCAATTTCGGCAGGGAATGATTATCAGACCGCTACTGGTGCCAATTTCGCGCGGTGAAACTTTTGAACCACCTATTGATGTCGGAGTAATTTTTCTACTGGCCGACTCGGTGAATATTCGCGGGCGTGTGCTTAACGCCCAAAATCCGGAGAACGCGATTGCCGATGCCGGCGTTGAGATTCTGCAAAATGGCGCAGTGACCGACGCGACGACAACCGGCAACGATGGGCGCTATCGTTTCGATGGGCTTGTCGTGCAGACCCCAGTGGCGGAGCCGGCGCAAATACGTTGCTCAAAGACTGATTTCAGAATACAGGCACGAATGCTATTGATTGACTTTGGCAAATTGGTCAACGAAGAAAATTTCCGTTTGCCGCCGCTTTAAGGTCAGCCGAAAAAACCTGGTGGCGCGTGATTAAAACTTAGAGAACTAAAGGAGACAAGCCATGCCTGAATACTTAGCCCCTGGCGTGTATGTCGAAGAAGTGGATACCGGCCCCAAACCGATAGAAGGTGTGAGCACCAGCACTTCGGGAATGGTGGGCGTGACGGAGCGCGGCCCGGTGAATGTGCCAACCTTGGTCACCGGCTTCGCGGATTTCAGACGCCAATTTGGCGGATATCTTGATCGGCGCATTTATTCTCGTGAAGCGTGGTACTTGCCGCACGCGGTGGAAGGTTTTTTTAACAACGTCGGCAAAAGGCTTTACATCGTGCGCGTGCTCCCGGATGAGTCGACTTTTGGGGAGGTGTGCATCGACATTCCAATCCGCAACGCAGGTATTGTGTTAGGAACCTGGGCACTCGCTGCGGCCGCTGCGGCCGGGGACGTGCAACTCACTCTGAATAACGTGAACAATTTGTCGCCAGGTATGTGGCTACAAATAGACGCTGGTAATTTGCGAGAATGTATCTACGTGACGGATGTAGACAATGTCACAAACATTGTCACGTTAGATCAACCATTGCGCTTCGCCCACGCCAATCCTGCCGATGGTCCGCCAGTGTCAGTCAATGAAGTCAGCGATCTCATCGTGCGGGCCATCGATCCCGGTCGGTGGGGCAACGATTTGCGGGTGAATGTAACTGAAGATAATTTGGTTTCCACACGCGCAACTGCAGTCTCGGCAATCAACACAAATACAATAACTATAGCTGCGGTTGTTGGCGTTGAGATGGGAAGCACTCTTGAGGTGGGAGAGTTATACACCGTGACCGCTGTGAATCTGGCGACTCGCGTGGTGACCATCAACCCAGCGCTTACAGTCCCCGTTCCTGCTGACACGCCTGTACGACCCGATGTGATTTCCACTTCTGTAGAAGGGGTTGTGGATCCTAATAATTTAACATTGCGGTCAGTTGAAGGGATTGACGTGGACGACGTGATCGCGATCGGTCATTTTTATAAGGTGACCGCTGTGAACTCAACCACTCGCGTCGTGACGTTGAGTACCAATCTCATAGCGGCTGTCGCGGTTAATAATCCGGTGCGATCACGCGAATTTTCTTTGCGCACGGAGCTCTTGCAGCGGAATCCGATTACTTTGCAAACCCGCGTGATTGACAGTGAAACCGTGCGTAATCTCGCTGCCGATCCGCGCCACAGCCGTTACATGGTGCGTGTGCTCGGCCCGCTTCCCACCGCCGATACGCCATTGCGAGCGGACGGGCGCACCGAGGGCGAATCCGATTTGATTCGAGCGGCGGATGGACTCACCCGTGCTCACGGTGAAGCCGCGACTCGAACCGGGCCCGCTCCTGGCGCTTCCCGACTCAGTGGCGGCACTGACGCTGAGAACATTATCACTGACAACACTTATCTCGGACAGGACGGCGTCAACCCTCAAGATCGGACCGGGCTTTTCGCACTGCGCAATATCGAAGAAATCAGTATCGTAGCTATTCCCGGACGCACGAATCAGCAAGTGCAAGAAGCCCTGATCAATCATTGTGAGTTGCAGCGCTATCGTTTCGCGGTGATCGACTCGCAGCGCGGCGACGGCATCGCAGAAGTGCAAGAGCAGCGCGGATTTTTCGACACCAAATACGCGGCGCTTTATTACCCATGGTTGAGCATTCCTGATCCTTTCCCGGAAAATCCACAGGCACAGGGCACTGTGCTCATTCCGCCTGCCGGCCACATGATGGGCATTTATGCGCGCAGCGACATCGAGCGCGGCGTTCACAAAGCCCCGGCCAATGAGACGATCCGAGGCATCTCGGATTTGGAAGTGAAGCTGATGAAAGAGCATCAGGATATCCTCAATCCGCGAAACATCAATGTGCTGCGCAATTTCCGTGAGAATAACCGGGGCTTGCGTGTATGGGGCGCGCGCACAATTTCTAGTGATCCCGATTGGAAGTACGTGAATGTGCGGCGACTGTTCATTTTTGTCGAGCACTCGATCGATCGCGGCACACAGTGGGTGGTGTTCGAGCCCAATTCGGAACCTTTGTGGGAGCGCGTGCGCCGGGTGGTCAGTGCCTTTCTGACGCAAGTGTGGCGTGACGGCGCATTGATGGGTAGAACACCGGAAGAGGCTTATTTTGTCAAAGTCGACCGCACGACAATGACGCAGAACGATATCGACAACGGCCGCCTAATCATCCAGGTAGGCATCGCACCGGTCAAGCCCGCGGAATTTGTAATCTTTCGCATTGGTCAGTGGGTTGGCGGTTCGGAATTAACGGAAGGGTAAACTGGATGTTAGTTGCCGGATCCTTGATAATGAGGCAAGCATCCAAGATTAATCGTCCAAAATTAGCAACGAGGAGAACAAATTATGCCTGAAACCGGCAAGCGAGATGATCCCTATCAACAATTTAATTTTCTCGTGGAAATCGACGGTGTCACGCGCGCCGGATTTACCGAGTGTAGTGGCCTCACCACCGACACCGATCCGGTCGATTACCGCGAAGGCGCCGACATCGCCCTGAACGTTCGCAAGCTTTCCGGGCTGCGCAAATATACCAACATCGTGCTCAAGCGCGGTTACACCAAAGACAAAAGTCTCTGGGATTGGCGCAAAAAGATCATCAACGGTCAGATGGAACGAAGGAGCGCTGACATCATTCTTCTTGACGAAGCCCGCAATGAAGTCTTGCGATGGCGCGTGCGCGAAGCCTGGATTAGTAAATGGGACAGCGGGCCGTTTAATGCCAAAACCAACGACGTGACCATGGAAACCGTTGAGCTGATGCACGAAGGCCTCGAGATGGTGTAGCGACTCTGCCCAGAGAGCAATGCGTTAGGCATAAAACGTAAAGCGTGAATCGTAGGCCTACGTACGCTCATCGCCCACGCTTTTCGCCTTACGAATTACATCTTACGCTTTACTCTTTAACACCGAGGTTCTCGTGCCTGAGTATTTGACTCCCGGCTTGTATTTCGATCTGCACGATGCAGCGCCACCGGTTATTCGTCGCGTGCGTGCCGACATTGCCGGCTTTGTGGGACTAGCCGAGCGCGGTCCCCTCGATCAGCCTGTGCGAATTGAATCGTGGCGGCAATTCCAAGCGAGGTTCGGAAATTTTATGCCGTACAGCTTTCTCGCTTATGTCGTGAAAGGCTTCTTCGAGAATGGCGGCCGGACCTGCTTCATTCAGCGCGTGGCTGGCATCACCGCGGCAAAGGCCTCCCTTCCGCTCAAGCACGCCGACGGCAAGGAAGTGATCAGAATATTTGCCGCCAACGAAGGCGAGTGGGGAAATCATATCACTGTCACGTTGACACAAATCAATCGGAATAATTTGACATTTTCATTGCACGCCACACGTCATCGCCGCGATCGCGAGAGTTTTCCGAATCTTTCGCTCAAATCCGAGGAGAGACGCTACTTCGTGCGCGTAATTAATGAAGGCGACGAGCGAACCCCGCCCTCGCAATGGATTCGCGCCGAAGATAAGATCGATCCGGGAACGTTGCGCACTTCTGATTTATTGCCTGATCCCGTTGAGTCGGGCTTGCGAAATGGGATCGGTTTTTTGATCGGCGGTCAAGACGGTTTAGCCTCGCTCACAAAGACCGATTTTCTTCGCAATCCTAGTCCCAATGCCAACGGCAAAAAGGGGCTCAGCGCTTTTGAAGATGTTGATGCGATCGGCATCGTCGGCATTCCAGATATTCACATTCGGCCGGCAGCGCCTTCCAAACAGCCACCGGAGCTGCCTCCGCGTGATTCGTGCATGCCAAGGCCGGAGCCGCCACCCCTACCGCAACCAGCTCTGCCGCTAACGGAGTTACCGCCGATTTTTTCGGATACGGCGGTCGAAGAAATTCAACACGCCATGATCGAGCATTGCGAACTGCAAAAAGATCGGGTCGCACTGCTCGATGCGCCGTTACAAGGAAGAATCGGCAGGCCGCCAACTTTGGCCGAGATTCAACAATGGCGATCAAAGTTCGATTCGGAGCGCGGCTTCGCGGCGCTTTATTATCCATGGGTGAAGGTGGTGGACCCGCTGCACCTTGACGGCAGCCCGGTACGACCGGTACCGCCCTGTGGCCATATCGCCGGGCTGTGCGCGCGCTCTGATTTCACGGTCGGCGTGCACAAAGCGCCGGCGAATGCCGAGTTGTTTTGGGCGGAAGATGTCACGGTCGAAGTCAACGACGAGAGCCAGGGCGTCTTGAATCCTGACAGCATCAACTGTTTGCGGCCGTTTCCCGGCCGCGGCATTCGAGTTTATGGGGCGCGCACACTCACGACCAATCCAGACTGGCGTTATCTCAATGTCCGCCGGCTGTTGCTGATGATTGAAGAAGCCGTCGATGAAGCCACGCAATGGGCGGTTTTTGAGCCGCATGATTTTAACTTGCGGCAGGCGCTCGTCATGAGCATCTCGAGTTTTCTTGATACACTTTGGCGTCAGGGCGCGTTGGTCGGCGCGACGGCGAAGGAAGCTTTTTTCGTCAAATGTGATGACACCAACAATCCATCTGAAATTGTCGATCAAGGCAAGCTGATCGCGGAAGTTGGCGTCGCGCCGGCCAAACCCGCGGAGTTCATTATCTTTCGCGTCGGCCGCACGGTTGAAGAATTTGAAATTGTGGAGCGCTGATTTCCCATGCCTGTACCCGGTGTTCGTTCGGATCCGTTTCCGGCCTTCAATTTTCACATTGCGCTCTTGGATAGCTCAAGCACGCTAGCGACGGTGTTGACGGCGATCAACTTCGTGGCCGCCGGGGGGTTCAGTGAGTGCAGCGGGCTGGAAGCGACAATGCAAGTGGAAGATTATTCCCAAGGCGGCGAAAATCGCTTTGTTCATAAATTTCCGACGCGCATGACCTATTCCAACATTGTTTTGAAACGCGGTATCGGCTTTTCGGAAGATTTGTGGCTTTGGCATTTCGACTACGTTCAGGGCAAAGGCAAACGACGAGACGGCTTGATCACGCTGCAAAATGAATTGCGTCTACCAATTAAAGTCTGGAAGTTCACGCGTGGTTTACCATTGAAGTGGACCGGGCCGACTTTCAATGCGGCCCAAAGCGCGATGGCGATTGAGAGCTTGGATATCGTTCACGAAGGATTGGAGCTGATTTCTCCCGGCACGTTGGCAGCACAAGCTGGTGCTGCGATTGGATTGTGATGAAACATGGAGCAATGGATTGATGAAGTATTGAATTAATGGGCCCCATTACTCCAATAATCCGGTATCCAATATTCTAACAATCTATTTTATTGAAACGGTCATTTTAGGAGTTATAAAATGCCGATGACAATTGGAACTTTAACGAGCAACGTCAATGTGGTCGATTCTAGCAATATCATGACCGACGAGATCATGGAGCAGATCGTCAAGATGGTCATGAAACGGCTGAAAGAGGAGAGACACTTTGAAGAACAGGCGCGGCAGGAGCGCGAGATTTACGAACACCGTTCCGAGAGTAGATACTATTAGGGAGATTTACCGTGGAACTGCAACAAGCGTACTTTGAAATTCTCGATCTGAAAAAACCGAACAAAGTGCTCGAGAAACTCAAAGTTCAATACAATCCGACGGATTTGAGTTTTACCAAAGGCGCGCAGTTTGCCGAGATCGCCATTCCGGGTTTGGACTCGCCGATCTTGCAATTCATTCGCGGCAGTACGGAGACGCTCAATCTCGAATTGTTCTTTGACACTACCGACAACGGCATGGGCGAGACCGCTAAAAGCGTGACTGAAGAGACCGACAAAATTTATCGGCTTGTCAAACAGGAGCGCGACACTCACGCGCCGCCGATTTGCCGTTTTTCCTGGGGCGCGTCGCCGGCGGCCAGCGCCGGAGAGCATACCAAAGAGAAGGACGTCTCCTATGCACCGTTCTGGTTCACCGGCATTGTTGACAGCATTGATCGCAAGTTTCTGCTGTTCAACCCCGAGGGCGTACCGTTGCGCGCGCGCTTGACCGTAAAAATGCGCGAATATAAAACCATCGAGCAGATGGTTGCCAACCTGCAATCGCCTGATCACACGAAAGCCCGTGTGCTCAAACGCCGCGAGCGGCTTGAGCAGCTTTCTGATGATGAATACGACACCCCGACCGAATGGCGGCGCATTGCGGAAAAGAATGAATTGGATGATCCGCGCCGCGTGCCGCCGGGAACGCTTTTGGAAATTCCACCCTTGGTGGTTGAATCGGTGATTCGGAGATAGCGCGATGCCGGAGACTGTGCCAATATATCGCGGCCGGGACTTTTATGTGCCGGCGTTTGATATTAAAATCGAGGGCAAGAGTCTTCCCAAAGAAACGCACGGCGACGTAATCGAAGTCCGTTATATGGACAATATCGATGAATTCGATACGTTTGAGATCACCTTCAATAATTGGGATGCGAGGACGCGGGATTTCAAATATACCGGTTCGAAGAGCGGCGCACACGAAGGCACGTTGAGCAGCTTATTTGATCCCGGGCAAAAGATCGAGTTGTGGATGGGCTATTTTAAGCCAACCGCAGCGGCCGCCGAGCGCAGCAATGAAGCGGAACCGCTGCGCCTGATGCTCGTGGGCACGCTCACGTCGCTGGCGCCAAGCTTTCCACCGGCGGGCCAGCCGACAATAAAAGTGCGCGGCCAAAACGTGCTGCGCAATTTAAGCACGACGCAGGAAACTCACGTTTATGAGAATAAGAAGGACAGTCAAATCGCCGAAGCGATTGGCCGGCGCGGTCATTTGATGTTCGACAATTTGCGCATCGAAGTTAAAACGGACGAAGGGGGCAAAAGCAAGGAAGAAACGAATGAGCACGTGCTACAAGAAAATCAGTTGGACATCGTCTTTCTGCTGCAACGCGCGCATCGCAACGGATATGATTTGGTCATCAAGGATGAGAGCCGCAGAGGAAGGCCGCGGCCGATTCTCTACTTCGGTCCGCCGGAGGAGCCGCGGGTGACTTATTTGTTGGAATGGGGCAAATCGTTGACGCAGTTTCAGCCCAACCTGTCGACCACCCGGCAGGTTAATGAAGTGGTTATTCGTTGCAATGACGCTCTAAGATCTGACGACCGGCGGAGTTTTGAAGTGCGAGTTTCTCGAGACCAAATCAAGACGCGTTGTCTACGCGATCCTGATAAAATGAAAAAACTCGAAAAAGGATTTCAAGATCGACGGGAAGTAATTGTCGATCGGCCGTTTCGCAACGAGCGGGAAGCGCGGCGCTTTGCGACGGATCGCATGGAACGAATCGTGCGCGAGATGGTCACCGCTCGTGGCACCACCGTCGGAAGCCCGGATTTGCGCGCCGGCAGGATCATCGAAGTCCGCGACGTTGGCAGTATGTTCTAAGGGTGTTATTTTATCAAAACAACCACTCATGCCATCGGCAATAGCGGTTATACGACCGAATTTGAAGCCCGTTTGGAGGAGAGAAACTGATGCGCACGATCAATGGTGTAGTTGTTGGCAAAGTAAAGAAGGTGAATGATCCGGAAAATCTAGGCCGCGTGAAAGTGTTTTTCCCCTGGCTCTCCGAGCGAAATAATAGTTTCTGGGCGCGCATTGCGACGTTCATGACCGGCGGAGATCGTGGCAGTTGGTTTATGCCCGAAGAGGGTGATGAAGTTCTAGTGGCCTTTGAACACGGCGATGTCCAGCATCCTTACGTTATAGGTTTTCTGTGGAATGGCCGGGATAACCCGCCCATCAAAGACAATGACATCAAAATCCGGCGTCTGAAAACGGTCAGCGGCCACATAGTTGAATTTGATGATCGGAATGGGAATGAAAAAATTCACATCATCACTCAGGGCGAACAAGAAATTGAGCTAAATGATGTGCCGGTGCCGCAGATTAGGATTAAAACCAAAAACGGGCATGAAATTTTGATGACCGAAGCTCCGCCCGCCCATATTAAGATTCAAACCGCCGGCGGCAATTTCATTGAGTTGACCGATGCGCCGCCCAGTCTTATGATCTCAACCGCCGGTATTTCGATCTCGGCTCAGGCCGGCATGATCACCTTGAACTGTTTGCAGGCAAGCGTCAATGCTTCGGCGCTTTTGAATATCAACGCGCCGATGACAGTCTTAGCGGGATTGTTCAAACCCCCACTCTGATCGCCCAGGCGGTCATTGGCGCTGCGTACACCCCGGCGCCGGGTAATACGTTCGGTTTATAAGGAGACATCATGCCGCTTTTGGTTCCGATTCCTACGCTCAATCAAAAAGACGTCAGAGGAAATCTGTTCGCCGGAGAAAAACCGATCGATCTTGCTTGCGACCAAGTCAGATTTCCCGACGGGACGGCTTTAACCCCGCTCAATGCGACGGCGTTTGGATTTCTGCTTTATCGGGAGAATGCCGGCGGTGGCATAGAAGTTTGGGATGAGAATGAAAAAAAATGGATACCGGAAAGCACGCTGCCGGAGCCACAGCCGCTCATTCCTAGTGATGGAAAGTGGCAATCGCTTTTGCTGGCAATCGGTCAAAAAGATCACACAGATGTCGATAAGTTTGGAACCGACTTGATCACGCATTTCCCCAAGTATTTTGTGCGGTGCTCTTTTCGAGGAAAAGATGCGCAAGAAATCGAACAAAGCGGCGTCAGTGCCCCGAGCCAGCGTGTCGAGGTATTTGGATTCGGGAAGCGCAACCGTGCCGGCTTGACGATCACGCCGGAGCCGGCGACTGCCGCGAATCAGATTGGCCTTTTTCTGAAAGACGGCGGGTTGGTAACACGCGGCGAGATTCGCATTCGGGAAACGGGAGGCGATTTTCTCCTCGAGTTGTTAGCCAATGGCACCAGCGTGACATTAACAAGCAGTGGCGGAATTTCCCTGCGGCCCGCTCTTGGTCAGATGGTTCGAGTCGAGGGTGTGCTTGCAGTTTCCGAACGCATCGAGGTAAACGGTGTTACGCTGATCGTGCCGTAACAAGTGAGATCAACATGGCGAGAGAATTTCTCGGCGTTGGCTGGAAATTTCCCATTCGCATCAACACCCACGGCGGGTTCTCCTTTTCCCGCCACGAGCAGGATATCGAAGAAGCGATCTGGATTATTTTGAGCACGGCCAAAGGTGAGCGCGTGATGGAGCCGGGTTTCGGCTGCGGCATTCACGAATACGTGTTTGCACCGAACAATCCGGCAACGCGCGGCTCGATCGCTTACGAAGTCCAGAAAGCTCTCGCTAAATTCGAGCCGCGCATCGACGTCGACAATGTGCGGGTGGAATCGTTTCCGGAAAGTGAAAATCGTTTGCTGATTCACGTCGATTATCGCGTGCGCGTCAACAACACGAAACGCAATTTGGTTTATCCTTTCTATCTGACGGAGCCCTGATGCCGCTCGAAGCCCCCAATCTTGACGACCGCAGATTTACCGAAATCTTCAACGAGATGCGGTCGCTGATACCGCGTTATGCGCCGGAATGGACCGATCACAATCTTTCCGACCCCGGGATCACGCTGATGCAGCTCTTCTCGTGGTTGGGCGAGATGATTGTGTTTCGCCTGAACCGCGTGCCGGATCGGAATTATATCAAGTTTCTCAAGCTGCTCGGCGTGGAACGAAAAACGGCATTTCCGGCGAACGCGGAGTTGACGTTTAAATTGGCGCCCGATCAGGCAACCGTTGTGATTCCCCAAGGCACGCAGGTTGGCGCGGAAGTGAAAGCGCCGTCACCAAGTGTCGCCACGCTGCCGGCGCTGCCGCCGGAGCCTGAAGAGCCGGTGATTTTTGAGACTGCCGAGCCGATCGTCGCGCTCGGCGCCGAGCTCTGGCATGTGCAAGTTTTTGATGGAATCAATTTCGCGGATCAGACCACCGCTAACGCCACGGCCGGCCAGCGGTATCACGCCTTTGGCGGTTTGGCGCGCGAAGGCGGCGCGCTTTTAGTCGGCCTCGCTTCGAATCGGGATTTTCCGACGGATGAAATTAATTTGATGGTGCGCGTCTTCGCCGATCCGGAAAAAGTGAAGGCCCATCTTTGTGGCGATCTGGCCGTGGAAATTCGTCCGCCGGCAAACATTGCGTGGGAATATTGGAATGGCGCGGATTGGCGCAAGCTGAATGTGATCAAGGATGAGACGCGGGCACTCACCGTCAGCGGCCATGTCTATTTTCGCGGACCGCGAGATATCAAGAAAGCGAAATTGGGCTTCTTCACGAGGGTCGCGGATGAAGCCGTGTACTGGATTCGCTGCCATTTGATTTTCTCACAGTATGAAAATCCGCCAGAATTGGATGCAGTACTCATCAACACGGTTCGCGCCATCGCGGTCGTCACCGCGCGAGATGAAGTTATCGGCTCAAGCAATGGACAGCCGGATCAAACTTTTCGCTTGAGTAACACGCCGATTTTTGCGTCCGCGCCGCGTTCCGAGGATGAGCGGCTGCGCGAAAAAGCCGAGCGCACACGACCACCGACCGAGGCGGAGCAAGATGAATTGGATGATGAACTGCACGAACGCGAATTGACCAAAGGATTTTTGCTGGAAGTCGATGAAGGCGAGGCCACGAGACCGTGGGAGGAAGTTGAAGACTTTTTCACCTCCGAGCCGAATGATCGCCATTATGTTTTGAATCGCGCCATCGGCCAGATGAAATTTGGCAACGGCATCCGCGGCCAGATTCCTGTTGCCAGCAACATTATTATTGCGCGGTACTATCGTTATGGCGGCGGCGCGCGTGGAAACGTCGGCGCAGGGACAATTACGGATTTGCAAACCTCTGTTGCCGGCGTTGAGGAAGTTACGAATCATTGGCCAGCCGAAGACGGCGCGAATGAAGAGCCTGTGAAAGACACGAGACTCCGCGCACCCAGGGAGCTCAAAGCGCGCGACCGCGCCGTGACGCCGCAGGATTTTGAGTTTTTGGCGCGGCAAACACCGGGCGTGCGCGTGCGGCGCGCCCACGCGCTGCCGCGGCATCATCCGGATTTTCCGCTCGATGTGCAAGTCCCGGGCGCTATCACCGTGATCATTGTCCCGGAAAGTGAAAAGCCGAATCCAAAGCCGAGCGAAGGCACGATGCAAACCGTTTGCGCTTATCTCAATCAGCGCCGGCTGCTCACAACGGAAGTTTTTGTCGCGCCGCCACGCTATAAACAGATCAAAATCGAAGGCTCCGTCTTTGCGAAATTTACGGCGAATCCTGCCGCAGTGAAGGATAGTATTGAGAAAGCGCTCAACAATTTTTTGCATCCCTTGACCGGCGGCCTCGATGGCCAAGGCTGGCCGCTTGGTCGTGACGTGATTTACTCCGAAGTTTTTCGTGAAGTGCTGCAAGTCGACGGGGTGCAAAATATCGACGAGCTGCAGATTGTGATCGACGACGAGCGCTTGCCCGAATGCGAAGATGCAATGATTCCGCAAGATCATCTCGTGTTCTCAGACGGGCACGACATCGACGTCAATTTTACGCCAACGGAAAATCCGTAACTGTAAAACGTAATAACGTGTTACATGTTACATTTACAGTTACGCATCACGTTTTACGCATCACGGTTATGCCTCAGACTGACACCACAACATCTTTTTTATCAGACAGCCAGCAAGGCCGCGACGCCTTTGAGGGATGGCGGGTTGCAGAATTAAAGAATCTGCAAATCACGGCCGAAGGTTTGCAGTTGGCCCCGGCCGCTATCCCGCCCGTGCCGTTGAAAGATGCGCAGGGCGTTTTTGGCGGATTGGAAAATCCCACTGGCGTCGCGGTCGCTGCCGACGGGACGATTTATATAGCCGACGGCAATCAGCACCGCATTTTCAAAGTCGAGCGGCGAGAAGGGCTGCGGCCACACGCGATCTTCTATCGCATTGGACAAGGTCAATTCGCTCGTGATTGTTTTGTCTACGTGCCGGTCGCCAATCGCCTCGAGCGGTGGCCTCGTGCGTTGCGCAAAGCTCCGCAAAGCTTCGACGAAGTGGATGTGATTAGTGAGACGGTTTGGAATGCAGAGCAAGCGCGCCGGTTGATCCTGTCTTGTGCGAAAATCCCCACGCCGAAGAATCCGGCAAAAAATTGTGTAACACCGAAAACGAAAAAATGTTGTGATCATGAGATCATTACGCTCGACGAGGCCGCGCTAATTGAAAAAGAATGGGAGGCGGATTATCCGGCCAATTTTCCCTCCGGTAAAACTTGCCAAACTGCGATCACCTATTTGCCTTGCTTAGGCGGCCTGGGCAATCACGCTCGACAATTCAACGAGCCGCGGGGTTTGGCCGTCTCGACCGCCGGCGATCTCTATGTCGCCGATTCGAGGAATCACCGGATTCAAGTTTTTGCCTTGCGCGGTTTGGTGTTGAAAAAAATTTGGGGCAAGCGCGCCGGCTCGAAAGATTTGATGATTCCACCGCACCGAAAAGGAGAATGCCAGCCTGAAGAAGCGCCGGCCATCCATTTCGGCCAACCGATGCCAGGAGAAGAATTGGGCGAATTTAACGAACCGTGGGATGTCGTCGCCGATAATGCCGGCAACGTTTATATGGCCGACAAAGGCAATCAGCGCGTGCAGAAATATGACTGTCGCGTTAAAAAATTCTCCGCGTTTGATGGCACGATTCTGAGCGCGCATTTCTTTCGCGTGCGTTACGGCGGCGCTGAGGGCGAACGGTTCGTTTTTATTCCGGCGCGCCGCCGACTGGAACGCTGGACACGGGAAAATGAAAATATCGTTGTGCAGAACGCCGATTCTGTGAGCGCAGCTCGCAAGCTCGTTCTCGACCTCATCGGCGCGAAAGGCGCAAAGGATATTTTGCGAGAATGGGAGGCGGCCTACCCTAAAAATTTGGGAGCCGATCCGCCGTTTGAAAGCCCCTCGCACTTGGCGATCGATGCGCTCGGACGTCTTTTTGTCGTCGACCAGGCGAAGGACTACGTCAAGTTCCTCGATAGCGCCGGACGAGTGCTGGGGCAAGTCATAAATGTGGACGACGTGGGTGACGTGCTGCGACCGACGGCAGTGATGATCGACGCCGATAACAAGTTGCTGTTGGCCAACCGCGCCGGCATCCATCGTTATCGTCGCCAAAATGAAGATTACATTCACGACGGTTGTTGCGCCACGCCGCGACCCGCAAATGGCAACGCGCTTGATGGAAGTTATCATTCCGCTCGCGACAAATCTGCCGCCGGTCTTTACGCTGCGATGGCCGTTGACGCCAAAGGCCGTCTGTTCGTGGTTGGGCGTGAGCCTGCCGGCGTGGCGGAAGTATCGACTTCACGTGGATTCGAGACGAGCGGAACATATATTTCCAAATTTTTTGATAGCGATATTGATCGCTGCCAGTGGCACCAGCTTTTACTTGAGTTTGCCGGAGATATTCCGAACGCTACGAGCCTCACCGTTTGGACTTACGCTTCGCAATCCAAGCTTTCCGATGACGAGATTCGCAATCTCCCGAAGGAAGAATGGCTCACCGGCCAGACGAATGCGAATGATTTTTTGGTCTTGAGTCCACCGGGCCAATATTTGTGGTTGAAAATCGAATTCAAAGGCAACGGCACGGCCACGCCGGTGTTGCAGCGTTTGCATGCGCATTTCCCACGGGTAAGTTACTTGCAGTATCTGCCGGCGGTTTATCAGGCCGATCCGGTGAGCAAAGATTTTCTCGAGCGCTTTCTCTCACTCTTTGAGAATATTTTTGTGGACATAGAAAACAAGATTGACAACTTTTCACAGTATTTGGATCCGGATGGCGTTCCGGAAAATTTTCTCGCCTGGCTCGGTGACTGGGTCGATATGAGTTTCGATCCGCGCTCGTCGATAGCCACCAAGAGAAAATTGCTGCGTAATGCGCCGGAGTTATATTGTCGGCGCGGCACCCCGGCGGGCCTGAAAAAACTGCTGCGGCTCGTGTTCGACGTGGAAGCGCAGATTCTCGAGCATTTTCAATTGCGACGCTGGCTGTTTCTCGCCAGCCGCTCGACTCTCGGCAGCAGCTCGCAACTGTGGGGCAATTGCATCATCGGTCGATTGCAGTTGAATGAAAACTCGCGCATCGGCGACTTTGCTTTGGTCGGAACCGGCGATCCGCAGCGCGATCCGTTTCACCTCTACGCGCACAAATTCAGTGTGTTCGTGCCGGCCGCGCTTTTCAAGTCCGAATCAGTCGAACGCATTATGCGCGATTTGATTGCGAGCGAAACCCCCGCTCATACGGAGTATGTGTTGTGCAAAGTCGAAGCACGTTTTCGTGTTGGGGTGCAGTCGACCATCGGCCTCGATACGCTGGTCGGCGCTTATCGACGCTTGGCTTTGAACCAGTGTGCCACGTTGGGATACGACTCGCTCCTTGGCGGCGCGCCCGAAAAGAAAGGGCCGGCGACGATCAAAGTCGGCGAACGTAGCCGTGTCGGCGTCACAACGAGAGTGGGATGAAAATCGCAAAAGGCATAGTGCAAAGCGTGTCCTATGCGCTATGAGCCGTGCAGCATCTCAAATGATTTAGTCATCGTGTAGCAAAGTGAGGATATCCATGCACAAAGAGCAAATAGATACCCGAACCGGATGCCTGGAATGCGATCTACCGGCTTACGAACGGTTGAATTATTTTACCGGTCAGTTTCTCGCCGAGCGCGATTTCCGCGATGAGCAAAGCTATCACCTCGGCAAGCGCCGGCATCACAACCGTGATTTCCACGGCTGGGGCACAGTCTGCGGCTTGCGCGTCGTGCAACACCCAGATCCGGCGTGCCGTCACCGGTTCGTGATCATCGAGCCTGGTGTGGCGGTGGACTGCTGTGGCCGCGAGATTGTGGTTCGGGAAAAGGTCTACGTGGATTTGCTGGATCACTTGCCGGATTGCCGCATCGACCCCGCCGATCCTCGCAAGCACGTGTTGCTCTCGTTGTGTTACACCGAGTGCAAGACCGAATACGTTCCGGCGCTCTATACCGAATGCGGCTGCGACGACAGCAGTTGCGAAGCCAGTCGTGTGTACGAGAGTTTCAAAGTGAAGGCGGAGCGCGTGGAGAAGCTCGAAGAGCCGCCGCGCTTGGAGCCGATCAGTGTCCACATGAAATGGATCACGACGCTGAATCTGGATAAAGCTTATCGCCTCGCCCTTGACCAGCGCCGGCAACGTCTTTACGTGCTCACTTCCAGCAATGTCGGCGATATCATGGTGTATGACACTGACAACCATTGCCTTCTGTGCAGCATCAGAGTTTTGGACCCTGCCGTGGATATCGCCGTTTCGCCGTCTGGCGATTGGCTTTACGTCATTCGCCGCGTTTCGCGTTGCGATTACTCGTTGCGCATCTTCGACGTGGGCGATTGTGAAAACGTACAGCCCATTTGCGAAGATATCGAGCTTAGCAGCAACGAGTCGCCGGAGAAAGCGCCTCAGCTTGTGGTCGCTCCGTCCGATGGGCGCATTTTTGTGCTGGATCCGGCGCAGAAAAAAGTTTTGCTTTATGATTCGCCTCGGCCGGGTGGGCAGATACAAAAATTTGGCGAAATTGATACCGGCGATGATCCGGCTGCGATTGCCGTCAGCCCGAATGGAGTTTGGCTGTTTATTGCTGAAGCTGCCGTGGCGGACAATCACGTCAAGGCTGTCAAAGTCGAAACGCTGATATCTGATGAAAGGGTTATTCAGTTCATCCCAATATCAGACCCGCCGCCGCAGCTCGTGGCGGTTTCCGGCAATAATCGGAAATTATACGTCGCTACCGCAGGCAAAAACCTTTTTGCTTTTCACATTGAGGAATCTCCCGATCCGTTTCCGGCAATTGGCACGGGTGTGAGTATTGGGCCGGAGCGTCCGGTCGCTTTGGCCGCTTCGCCCGGCGGCAAATGGGCTTATGTTTTGGTTGAGGATAACAAAGAAGAAAAAGGTGGCTGGATACGGATAATCAATGGCGCGAAAATGGAGTCGGATCCCGACCACGCCGTATCTGACCCGATCGCCGTATTGCCGCGCGCCCAGGATCTGCTTTTGGCGCCCAATGGGCAGCCGCTTTATGCCGCGGGAGACGACATTCGACACTCGCAGTGTGGTGGCGTCTCAGTGTTAGAAGTGAAAGAAGAGCCGTGCAGCGCGATTCTTTGGTATGCGTTGGAAGGTTGTAGCCTTTGTGACTGTCACGAATCACCCGACGATTGTTGTGTGCCGCTCGCCGGCATTCGTGATTACGTCGAATGCCAGATGATTACAGATCGGCATATTGACAATCGTATTCGACCTTTGGTTCCGAGCACGAACCGCCTGCAAGAGGCGCTGCTCTGCGCGATAGAAGCGCGAGTCGGCCAGCAAGGCCCAGAAGGTCCACAGGGCTTGCCGGGCGGCGACGGCCTCGGGCTAGATTTGGAACTGCCGAAAATTCTCGACATCGGCTGGATGCACGGCAGTAAGATTGCATGGGAAGATCTCCGCGAACGCCATCACTATCAACACGAAATCATGGATTGCTTCAAGCGAAATCCTCTGTTGACGCTATATTTCAACAAACCCGTGATGAAGGGGATTGATCGTCAAACCTTTCAGGTTTCTATTGTCTATCCCCAAGCACAGGGCACTTCAAAATTCACGGGTCTATACAATCGCGCCAATTTGCAAATATACGGCCATATCGTGGAATTACCTGGGCCTCCACCTACACCGCACACCAGGGAGTCGGCGCTGTTGGCCCTGGCCTTCATTCCGGACAAAGCGTTCTTCAGCGACTTCACTTGGTGGAAGTTCCTAAAAGATATTTGGCTCGGCTACAAAAGCTTCGAGCTTGAATTGCCCTATGTCCACATCTTACTGAAAGGCGATTTCGTATGGGCTCTGCCGGATAAAGGGGACGAATTCGATGAGCGGCGGATGCTGGATGCCAACAATATTGGGGGAAGGCTGGGCACAAACCGCAAGCGCGGCGGCGCGATTCGAGGTGGGAAAAATCCATCCGGCAATTTGGTGCAAGGAGGCGATTTTGAAAGCTGGTTTTTCCTAGAACCGCCTGTCAAACCTTATCAGCAAAGCCAGTCGATCTAGGAAACGAGTACGCGAGCTGATGAACGGAGGAATATATCATGCTGGTGACAAAAACTCTTCCACAAAGTAAATCGACGACCAAATCTAATGTCTGCCCTACCTGCGGCGGTCTCGAATGCTTCGAGCGGCCGCGCTATTTCTGTGGGCAGCTGCTCACCGACAAAGATCTCGATGGTGCCCAGCGTTACGTAATCGAGAAGAACAAACTGCACAATCGCTATCTCGTGGGCAGTGGGGTGGTGTGTGGGCTGATTGTCAGTTGCGATCCCAAGAACAAAGGCATAGTGCTCGTCGAACCGGGTTACGCTATTGACTGTTGCGGCAACGACATCATACTTTGCAAAATAGTGCCGTTTGACGTTTTGAGATATTTGGAGGCTTGTCGTCGAGAGCAAACAGCCGATTGCAACAGCAAGAACGGCGATTTGGCTTCGCGTCCGAAGGACGTGCAAAAAGACTATGATCTCGTGCTTTCTTACAATGAAGAACATACGCGGCCGATCACCGCACTGATTCGAGACAAAAGCTGCACCGTCAACAGTTGCGAGCCGTCGCGCACCCGTGAGGTTTTTCGCTTCGACTTGATTGAGCGCCTGGGTCTTCAGCATCAGCTGTTATCCCTGCTAAGAAGAGCTTGTGATTGTTTTGATATTTTGGTTCCCGAAAAACCTCCAATGGAAATTTTGAATAAGTTGCAAAATGTAATCAATACTCCAAATCCGGGCTATGCCGTCGTTCACAATCTTTTTTCGATTCTAAAAAAACATACACAGAACTTGTTTGGCGCGTGCTCGCCAGGCGGGCGCTGCAATGTCTGTGATGAACTGCAGGAGATTCAATTTCCGCCGAAAGGAGAGAATGATAGGCTGGAAGATTATCCTCGGATTTGGAACGCTTTTGGTACGCTCATCGGCTATACCGCACAATACGTGCTTGATTGTATTTGCCATGAAGTGCTCATTGCCTGTCACAAGTGTACGTCCGACGACAAAGTAGTGCTGGCCAGCCTGACTATGAAAGATGATATCCTCATTCGGATTTGTAACCTTTGTCGCCGCTGGCAGCCCGCCCCCATTCATCGGCAACAAGCCGAAGTGCAAGCGCTACAGCCTGTCTTCAGCTTGATCAAAGATGGTTGGTTGCCCACATGGGACATGAGCGGCACTATCGACGAGGTGTTGGAGCGGCTCTGCTGCGAGGAAAATGTGACGACGATTTTCCTTGAACCGAAGCCGGATAATTTGGAAGGCTTTCGAAAGGTGATGCATGATGCAACAACCAATTTGCAAGGCGTGTACGCGCAAGCCAGAGAAATTTGTGGACAGGTGTTGCTGCATGAGCGTGAAATCAAGCTAGAGGTGAGAAGGAGGAAAAAATAATGCCATCCGGTGACATCAAGCGCGTGAACTACTCGGAACGCCAGTTCTTGCGCCCTCAGGATTTTCAGGATGAGCAGGCTTATCACATCGACATGCGCCGCCGGCACAATATCGCGCATCATACTTGGGGTATAGTGGCAGGACTCGATTTAGAAGAACAAGCGATTGAAGGTGCTGAAGAGGTGAATGTTTATGTTAAGCCTGGCATGGCGGTTGATGGTTTTGGCCGCGAGATTTTTGTCGTTCAGCCCTACAAGCTCAACCCAGAAGACGGTTTTAAGCCATTCAATACCAAGCGGCATCTTGAAGTCTGGATAAGCTATAATCAAGAGCTTGCCGACCGGCCACCTGCTGGTTACGAAGTGTGTGATGTCAAAGACCAGTTCATTCGCCTGCGGGAAAACTTCAAGATCAAGGTTGGGCCGCAGACGCCACCTCATGATGCAGTAGTGATCGCTGGTGAAAGGAAAATCCCACCCACGATACCCTCCGATGAGTCGATACCCTATCAGGAGTTGCCCGAAGATGGCGATAACCCTCGTTGGCTCGTGCGCGTTGGGAGCGTTAGTTGGGATGGTGTGAATCAGAAGTTTCTAAAGGCACCTACAGAAGTTTTGCTCATAGCAGGTCGTAACTATGTTGGCAACGTCGCGGCTGAGATACAGGCTCCAGTGGGGGAGTTAGTCATTAAGGATCGATTTGCCCAACATCCATTGCCACCCGCGCATAGAGGGGCAGCCGTTACACTAGACGGCTCGCTTACCACGGAACGTTGGGTGTTGGCCAATCATGATGTTTATGTTCATGGTAACGTCGGAATTGGCCTGAATTTCTCACCAATAGTCCGCCCCAACACAAGATTGCACATCACCGATGGCAATTCCGTCTCTCTTGATAATGGGGGCGGTTATTTGGTGATCGGCGCGCTGATAGGCAGGAACCTCGTCGTCGACGATCATGCGATTCTCGCAAGGATCGATGATAGTGGTAAACAGGTTAAATCAGCTCTTCATCTTCAACCCATTGGTGGTGAGCTTGTTGTACACCAAGATCAGGCCGGTTCACAGTTTGTGATAAACGACTCAGGTCAAGTCGGTATCGGAACGTTTAGTCCGGAGCACAATTTGCAAATTGGCAATGCCAGTGCAACGGTATCTATGAGCTTGAGAGGTCCAGATGTAAACTCTGCTTCAGGAGTTTTAGCCTTCGAAGACAATGGCGGCACGGGACAAAGATGGTTCAAACTCACTCATGACACAGACAAAAATCTGCTAAAAATTACCTCGAAAGAAGTGGCTCCAATTATGATCTTTGACCGAATTGAAGGGAAAGTTGGCATCGGGACTGAGGCTCCCAATCGTCGTCTGACCATTCAAGGCAACGAAGGAACTTATTTGAATGTCAAAGCAAGCGATGGCGCCTTTGAAGTGTTGCTGGGCGCTGATGGCAACGGTGGCATTGTCTCGACCATGACCAACCATGATCTTCAGTTGCGCGCTGGAAACAATGATACCAAAATGATCATTAAAGCCAACGGCAATGTCGGCGTTGGTACAACAAACCCTACATTAAAACTTGATATACAGGGCGATTTCGGCAGAACCAATGGGCCGGCGACCCTCAATCTTTTCGGCTCGCAGATCGGTGATACCGGCGGTGGAATCTTGTTTTTGAGAAGTGGTGGCAACGTGACTGCGTTTGAGAGCGGCGATAAAGTTGGTATCGGGACATTCAGCCCAAGCCATTCGCTCGATGTTGTTGGAGCAGCAAGGTTTCGTCCGTCGCAGTTTACCAACTTGCTCATATCGCAGGTCGGACCATTCAACGACGATATCGCTCTGGAATTTATTAAGCATACGGATACCACACCTTCGGGCAGGATAGTCTTCAATGGCTTCCAAGATCAAAACACCCACAGGGCAAGCTTGCATTTTTATACGCGAGGACCGACTGATAGTGATGTTGTGGAACGGATGCAAATTACCGATAACGGCAGCGTGGGCATTGCAATGGCCCCGAATCCCAATGTCAAGCTGGATGTAAATGGGCTTATAAGAGCCGATAATGTTTCCGTGCCCGCATCGGATGCAAGATTGAAGACCAATGTCAAGCAGCTAACTGATGCATTAGGGAAATTGGAGAAGGTTCGTGGAGTTTCTTTCGATTGGAATGATTTGTGCGAATCGCTTGGCTTGTCTTCAAATCGTCGAGAAATAGGACTTATAGCACAGGAAGTAGAAAAAGTATTTCCGGAGTTGGTCACGACTTGGGGGAATGAAAGCTACAAGGCTATTGAGTATGGCAGGCTGACCGCCGTTCTCGTCGAAGCGGTCAAAGAATTGAAGCAAAAAGTTGAGACGATGGAAAAACCAATTGAGAAAAAACGCCGAACTGCGAGTCCGGAATAATGCAGGTCAATAGATCTTGTCAGCAAGGAATATCACCCATGCAAGAACAACTACAAATCCGGCTGCATCAATTGACCAAAGAATTCGAGACCGGCCAAGCGCGATTGCGCGAATTGGATATGCAGCAGACGCACTTGCGCGAGACGCTGTTGCGCATCAGTGGCGCTATTCAGGTGCTGCAAGAACTAATGGACGGCGAACAGGGGCGGCATGAAAAGTTCGCGGCCTCGGACAATCACGTTATCCAGCCGGTTATGGCACAATAGCATGACAGCAGCGACTCATTCGATTCATGTCCATCATCTCGAGATCCGTTATAAAATTCCCCGCTCGCGAGAGCTGCCGTCGTCTATCCAGAATCGCCTCGATCACATCGCCCAAACCCTTCTCGCGAGCGCATGGGAAAATCGCCTCGTGTCGGCCACGGGAAACGATGACGGGATATACTTCATCGAGAAACTGGAAATCAATCTGACGTTCACTCTTGCGAACGGCGATGATCGGGCCTTGGCAGGCACATGGGCCGCCGCCTTGCATCATG
Source organism: bacterium (assembly GCA_050732395.1). GTDB lineage: Bacteria > Zhuqueibacterota > Zhuqueibacteria > Zhuqueibacterales > Zhuqueibacteraceae > JBIOXB01. The sequence goes on along the minus strand of JBOHQX010000046.1, from coordinate 9,812 downwards.
GCATCCTCCAGGCATTGGGCCGGCAGGAACACGGCGTCATCATTTTTCAGGATCGGGGCGAATATATTGCCAGTTTTGTGAGCGATCTCTTGCGCGGCCGCGCCTGGGAGCGCTGGTACTACCGTGAGTTTCAGCATCTGCGGTCTCTTTCCCTCGGTCATGCCCTCGTCCAAGTATTGACGGCTGATCCTGACACCGGCCGAGACGCTTTAATCATCTTGACCCGGCACGACGATTTGGACTTGCTACTGCACACGTTCAACGATGCCGAAATCGAAACTATCAGCTTGCGATGCCTGTTGCCTCCCGGACCAAATATGAGTCTTCCCAATACCTATCCGGTGTGGGTGGAGGCGATACGTTCTTTCATCACTACGCCTCATTTCGTCTTTACCACGGCGTTGTTTGGCGATGTCGCGCGGCTCTATCTTTCGCTGCTGCGCGAGCGCCCCGAGCTTGGACCCGATGTCAACTTGGCGCGCTTCATATATGAATTGCTGCGTTTGCGGCAATGTCTCGCGGCTCTTCCTCAGTGCAGCGAATTTTTCATCCTCATCGAGTCTGAAAATATCAACGCGATTTCTCGGCGCTTGGGTCGAGTAAGTGAGCAGCAGTGTTTGGTCAAGTTAATCCGTGAGATCACCGGACCAAAAGTGTTGACACTCCTGCGGGATTTGCAAGTGGCGACGTCACCGGCGGCGACTTTGCGTCTCTCCACAAATTTTGGTGGCATTTTTTTATTAGCGCCAACTCTTGCAGAGATAGGGCTTTATGATTTTCTGAAACGTTGCCCATATCCTGAGATCCCGGACATGCTCAAGCCCGGGCTTTTGTTTTTTAGCATTGCTCTTCAATGCCTCGGTCATCAAAACGCTGAGAAAGCCAAAGCCGATCGCGCTGTATCGTTTTTCGCGGGCCTGGCAGCGCCGGTGACGCCACAAAAATTCCGTCAATACAGCGAAGCGCTGGTCCCGGCAATGCACAAGGCGTTCCGAGAGGCATTTGCGGTGCATCGCGAAACATTGGCCAAACGTCCGAGCAATTTTATTTGGGCACGGCATCTTGCCAACGAACACCTTGACAAAGCCGAGGTGTTTTCGTTATGTTCTGACGTTGAGCCGCTGCTTCCGAATCATGAATTGGATTCGGCGCTGGTGCCAGTGAGCGCCGCGGTGCTGCGATGGTTTGCAGCCAAGCTTGGCGCCTTTTCTGAAAGCAGCCCGGATTATCTCCGCCGGAATTTTCTCGAAAGCCGTGCGATGATTGAGGCTTTTAGCGATCGCATCGCCGTGCGTTTTCTCACATGTCCATTGAAGATGGTTTTGCGCATGGCCGGTTTTGATCATGGCGCTTGGACGCTACCGTGGCTGGAAAACCACAAGCTGGAATTTCATTTTGATTAAAGCCAGCAATCACGAATGAACGCGAATCAACGCGAATAAAAATTAGCGTGCATTCGCTTGAATTAGCGGTACGATAAAAATCTTCGCGGCTTTGCGTTGAGGTTTTTCATTTTTGTAAAGAACTGACTTCCAGCAGATCAATGCTCGAATGGCTCAAAAAAAAATTTGGAATGCAGCAGCAGGCGCCGCCAGATGCAAAACCTGTCGCTTCAACTGCAAACTTCCAACAATTGACAACGAGCAAAGAATTTTCCGAAACAAGCAACCAGTTAAAGCCCAGCAAAGATTCCGAATTATCGGGACAAGCAGCAACCAGCGACAAGCAATCAACTTCATCCATAACCCCCTACGCCAACAATCTCGATCATCTCAAAGACGAATTCCATCGCCTCGCTCTGCTGCTGGAAAAGGCGGTGCTGCAATTTCGCGCCCGACGCGGCCGCGACACCCCCACTGAATTCCAAGGGCTCTATATCTCCGACAAAGAAATCGATGACTTGATGGCGACGGCTGATGAGGCGCTGACCAAGGCCTGGGCAAAAGTTCAAAGCAAACTCACACGACGCCACGAGGAAATTCAACAGCGTATCATCGAAACGCAGCGCGCCAGTATCCTTTTGCGTTTGCCCCACCTCGGCGCTGTGTTCGGCCTCAGTCTCTTCGAGACCGATCTGCTTTTATTGGCCTTGGCGCCCGAGCTGGATTTGCGCTATCAGAAGCTTTACGCCTATTTGCAAGATGACGTGACCCGCAAACGCCCGTCGGTAGATTTGTCGTTGCGGTTGTTTTGCGTCTCGTTGGAAGAACGAGTACAGGCGCGGGAAATCTTTGCGGAAAACGCGCCATTGATGGCTTCTTCTCTGTTGGTTCTATCTGAAGACCCTGCCGACCGGCCGGCGCCGTTGCTCAACCGATTTGTGAAATTGGATGACCGCGTTGCGGAATTTATTTTGGGGAGTGATCAGCTCGATCGTCGTCTCGCTGCCAATTCGCGGCTTGCGCATTGGGTGATGCCGCAAATGGAATTGCGGGATTTGATCCTGGCGCCAGAAATCAAATCCGCTTTGGAGAGATTCAGCCGTCAAGTTGCAACCGGCGCACCCTGGTTGTGCTTTTTGCACGGTCCCTCAGGTTCCGGCAAGAAAGCCGCTGCCGAAGCGATCTGTAAAGCCAATAGCCGCTCGCTCCTCGTGCTCGATCTACCGGCTATGCTGACCGCAGAAACGCCTTTGCCAATTTTGTTGCGTTTCGCCCGCCGCGAGGCACAGCTTTATGGCAGCGCACTTTATGTGGACGGTTGGCATGAGCTGATGAAAAACGAGAGCCTTTCCTCAACCGCCACACACCTCTTGCAGCAGGAATTCGCCAGATTTCCGGGGCTGGTTTTTCTCGGAAGCCGTTCCGCTTGGCAGCCGTCGCAATTGTCTTCGCACAAATTTATTCAACTTGAATTGCCGCTGCCCGATGATCGCCTGCGCCAGCAACTCTGGGAAACGTCTTTGCGCAATGGTTATCCGGTCGATCCGAACGTCGATCTTAAACAGCTCGCCGGCGCGTTTCGTTTGAGTGGCGGCCAAATACGTCGCGCCATCGCTCACGCCCAAACGCATGCGCAACTGCGGCACGGACAGAGTTATGAGATTTCTGTCGACGATTTGCTCGCCGGTTGTCGTGCTGAATCGACGCAACATCTGATCTCCTTCGCGAGGAAAATTTCTCCCAAACGCGTTTGGAACGATTTGGTTTTGCCCAAAGACACATTGACGCACTTGAAAGAATTTTGCCAATTCGTACGTTACCGCACTCAAGTTTATGGCGAGTGGGGCTTCGATCGGAAAATCAGCTTGGGCAAAGGCATCGTCGTGCTGTTCACCGGGACTTCGGGAACCGGCAAGACGCTCAGCGCGGAAATCATGGCCAACGAGTTGGGCTTGGACCTCTACAAAGTCGATCTCTCTTGCGTGGTGAGCAAATATATCGGCGAGACCGAAAAGAATCTCAGCCGGGTGTTTCAGGATGCACAGGAGAGCAACGCGATTTTGTTTTTTGACGAAGCCGATGCGTTGTTCGGCAAGCGTTCCGAAGTGAAGGATGCGCACGACCGTTATGCCAATATCGAGATCAACTATCTCTTGCAGCGCGTGGAAGAGTACGAAGGCGTGATCATTCTGGCGAGCAACATGAGCAAGAACATCGACCCGGCCTTTCTCCGGCGCATGCATTTCAGTATCGAATTTCCATTTCCGGATGAGGACTATCGCTTGCGCATCTGGCGCGACATCTTTCCAACCCAAGCGCCGTTGGCAAACGATATAGATTTTGATTTCCTCGCACGCAAATTCAAAATCGCCGGCGGCAACATCAAAAACGTCGCCGTCGCCGCGGCGTTTCGCGCTGCGGATAACGGCAACGTGATTCGCATGGACCATCTCATCCTTGCCCTCAAGCGTGAATACCAAAAGCTCGGCAAAGTCTGCGAGAAGATAGAATTTGAACAATATTACGATCTGGTGCGGTGATGGCAAGATTTCGCTCTAAAAAAACTTCTGGGCCAGAGAGGACTTCTTCTCAGATTCACCCATCGGTTCCGATTATTCAGAAGGCTTCAGATCATGACGCCGGCTCGACTTTTTCTTCCAGCCAACGTATCATTACGGCGATTGATGGAAGTAGCCCACAAATACCGCCGAAAAGTCTTGGCACTTTGGTCAGCCATTTAGATGGTTCATCATCGATGCGTGCGGAAGTGTTGCAACTACTACAGGCTCGGTATGGCAACAACTATGTGGGTGAGCTACTTCAGAAAAAGAGCGACAAAAACTTGTCTTCGCCACAAGATGGGGCCATGCCGGTGATTCAATCCAGTGGTGGTGGAAGTTCTTTAGATGCGGATACTCAGTCATTCATGGAATCACGTTTAGATGAAGATTTCAGCGATGTGCGCGTCCACACCGACAGTAGCGCAGCAAAGGCGGCTCGGCAGTTTCAAGCCCATGCGTTTACCACGGGCCGCGATATTTATTTTGGCGCTGGGAGGTTTCAACCGCAAACGCCTGTAGGGCAGAGACTGTTGGCGCATGAATTGACGCATGTAGCACAACAGAAAAAGGGCGCGCCACCGAGTGACCGCTTGGTTAGCGAGCCAACTGATTTCGCGGAAATAGAAGCATCGACGCTCAGTGGGCGAGTAGCACAAACCGAAACACTGTCAGATGTGACGATTGGTCAAATGCCGGCTGCTCTCATTCATCGCGATAATGGTACGGCGACAGCGGGTATGACTAACGCTAAAGCGCCGATGAGTGTGCCTGTGCCAGTAGGCACGAGTGCTAGTAGCAAGAGCACGGCTTCCACTGCAACACAAGCCGACGAGATTGGCTTCGATCCCGCTCTCCTGGTTCCTTTAGGCTTGACTGCTCAAGACCTGGCCGCGTTGCGTGAAGCATACGCGCAAGGGGTCAAGGCAATCTCCGACGAAGCAGCACTCATGCTTTCAAAAGGAGCTTCGGCTGCGGAGGTGGCGGACTGGGCAGTTGCCGCACGGAACAATCTGAAACAGCAGATCCGCGATCAAGGGCCGAGAATAATCAAGTTACTCGCGGAAGCTCGTAACATGCAGAAGTACGGCAACCCATTAGGGCTAACCGCCGAAGAACTCCGTGCGATGGGCAAAACCAACGAGCAGATTATTGAGAGCGTTGGCAGAGCAAATCTGAACATAACCAAATGGGCTGGGCGTTTGCGCATTGCCGGGCGCATCCTCATCGCTATCGATATCGGCATCGCTGCTTACAAGGTAGCGACGGCGCCGGAGGTTGATCGGCCTCGGGTGTTGTTGGAAGAAGTAGGCGCCATAGGTGGTGCCCTTGCTGGTGGTGCAGTTGGTGCTAAAGCTGGCGGCGTGATTGGAGGTGCTGTAGGCGCACTGTTCGCCGGCGTTGGGGCGGTGCCCGGTGCTGCGATTGGCGCTTTTATTGGAGGGGTCGGCGGGGCAATCGCTGGAGCATGGGGTGGTCGCAAGCTCGGGCGTTTTGTAGCAACTGAACTTTATCCACCAAAGCAAACTGGTTTTGAGGGTAGCTATACATGACGAAGAATATAGACAGTCGCGAGACGCGGGAGATGCTTGTCGTCGCATGGCAGCCTGCACGCCTTGAGTTGTGGGGGCTTGGCCAAGATCCATCGACTGGGTTCGAGTTACGCGCAGGTATTGATCTCACGGCGAGCCCAGACCAACGCTATGATTTGCATCTCCGTATCACAGCTTCAGGGCAAGGTTGGCTACGAGCACCAATGGGACCGCGCACACTCTTTATGCGTGTGAAAGAGCAAGGATATACCTTAACACCAGTGCCTTCTGTACCAGGCAATGGTCCTCTAGCATTATCAAACGGCCGCATTCACGGGAGCGATCTAGTGACTGTGATTGACGGCAAGCGCTTACTTTTCTTGGGTGCAGATCAATATTGGCATGAACGCGCCTTGCCCCATGATATCACGACTCGCGACATCAGTTTCGATCCGACAGGTGGACTTTGGATTGCAGGTGCAGTGCCTTCACACAGAATCCCAAATGCCAGCAGTGAAGTCGCTATTCGGTATCAGGCCTTGGAAACGGCTGCGTTTGAAGCTTGTTCTCCGCGTCTAAGTTTCCTCGCGGCAGCAAAGACGATCCAGCATGGTGGTCTTGAGACTCTCCGCATGATTGATGTCGAAGGTGAACCACTTATTGCAACCTCCGATTGCTCCTGGTTTCTCGATGACCCGTCGTCATTTCTCTTTGTATGCAAAGAGAAGGATCACTGGCGAGTCGAGCGGTTGGCTATGCGATCCGTCAGAAAGCTTCTCCGGCCGACCGCTGGTAAGTTGCTTGTCGTCACGACTGAGGGCGATATCTTTGCTGTCACAGCAACTGGTGTTGTTCGTTTAATTGGCAAAGCTGCCACGTTGCACACGGCAATTCTGTCGGCTTGCCCGCATGTTCCAGCTGAAGCAAAACTTCTTGTGCGCGGAGCTGATGCTGATGAAGCGAAATTGGTCGTTGTCACCGGTTTGTACGTAACGATTGGGACGAAACTCTCGTGGTTCGTGACTGCTATTTGCCAATCGATTGACTTCGGTGCGAGTTGGGCAGTTCGCACGAAAACTGCGCCCGTTGAGGGAGATCCTGAATTATTGGATGTCGCGATGTTGTATCGTACGAAACCTATTTGATCGGTGATATGATCGTCGCCTCGAGGTGTCAAATATCAAGCCTTGGCGTGAGTCGCGACGAGTGTATTACAATCGAAACTTGAATCAGGCTGAATTTACGAGTTGGTGCATTGATGGCGCAATCTCATCCTACAATTTCTCCTGAGGTAGCCAAGACTTCTTCAGTTGCTCACCCGCCGATTTCAATGCCCGAGCTTGCGCCGGAGCATGAGCAATGCGCTGCTTCGCCATTTGTTCAGCGAGCAGTGAGTGCCGCTGGTGGCAATAATCCCCATACGCCACCCTCGAACTTTCAGTTGTTGCTTGGTCATATGCAAAATTCACCATCGAGTCGATTTGGTGTAATGCGGCAATTGCAGCGCAGCTACGGAAACAGCTATGTAGGTAATGTGATCCAAGCCAAGTTCGTCATCAACCAGCCCGAAGATATTTACGAGCAGGAAGCCGATCGCGTGGCGGAAGAGGTGATGCGCATACCGGAGCCAGCGCCGCTTAAACCGGTAAGCGGTACTTCCTCGATCATTCAACGAGAATGCGCCGTGTGCGCCAGTGGTGGCGGTCTATGCCCTCAGTGTGCCGAAGATGAAGAATTGACGCAAAGAAGGCCACTGGCTTCACAGATTACACCTTTGATTCAGCGGCAGGAGATGGAAGAACCTGAAGAAGAAATCTTTCAAGCGAAAGAAGCCGCAGGCGCAACCCCGACAGTCTCTCCAACTGTGGAAAACCATATCAGCGCCATGCGCGGCGGCGGGCAACCGTTGCCATCCTCGGTGCGCGCCTTTTTTGAGCCACAGTTTGGGGTGGATTTTAGCCAAGTGCGGGTACATACCGATGCACAGGCGGCAGAGTCGGCACGGGCGGTGAATGCAAAGGCATTTACTCTTGGTCGTGATATGGTATTTGGAGTTGGAAATTTTGCACCAGAGAGTGTAGCGGGAAGGCGATTGCTTGCGCATGAATTGACGCACGTTATCCAACAACGCGCGAGTGGGGGTTTCATACAACGCACTGTATTACGACCAAGCCTATCTGACCTCAGGACTATCGCTCAAGGTTATATCGGGGACTATCATTCTGCGGCAATACAAGGTTTGCTTGCTTTTGAAGGCGATATACAGTCTGTCGAAGATTTTGATTGGGCAGCTTTCTGGGTAGCCGTCGGAGGCAATGTCATTTGGGCGACGGCTTCTTTTGCAACTGGAGGTACTGCTTTTGTGATAAGCATATCAGGAATTGCTATTTCGACCCTCGCTACTGCAAGTGCAGTTACTTCGGCTCCGAACTTTCGGAGGGAAGCGCTCAGACGGATAGATGACACAGTGACTCATATAAATAACCAAGTGGACAGAGTTACACAAGATGTTGATGCCGAAGCAGCAATTGGAAACTTGGATGACAACGCTACACGCATGCTTCTGCTCGAACATATGGTATCGGATAGACGCTATATCGTTGAAACAGAGGGTGGCCTACCAAATTTAAATCAGCCAGCAGTGGCTGCTCAGATTAGAGAGACTTTGCTTCTCGAAGCCTCCCAACTAACGGTAGCGACAGGAAAACATGGTCGAGGTCTATTTGATCCAGGGCCAGGTTACTTTTTGGAAGAGTGGGAAGTGAACGGATCGGGGCTACCATTAAGAATAGGCTATAGCTCTACGAGTAGGCTGGAGCCACTCTCTAGATGGACTTTTCATAGCCAACATGCTGGTATTGTGAATGTGACGACTGAAATCAGCAATATCAACGATTACATCAATGACATTTATAGAAATACTTATCACACACTAATTGACCCGAGGAGATGGCCAATGAGAAAGATAGTACAATTGAAATTACCACCCATATCGGAAGTGGTAGGTGGACCAAACCCCGTGACTATATTCTTCGATGCTAATAATAATCAAACCGGATGGACAACGTTTGTCTTTGAAAGAATTCTTAGGGATCAAGGTGAAATTCCTGCGATCTTCATTCCCAATCTCATCGATCATTTTAGGATGAGTACAGGCGGTGTCTTGCATAGATGGGTGCAACTTGGATGAAGCGGATTATTTTTCAATACATAGGTCGGGCGAGCCGGAACCAAATGAAAAAAACTCACATAAAGAATGCGCAAAAGATAGTGATCGGATAGAATCTGGAAAAATGAAAATGAGATCTATAGTCAAGTCCTTGATACAGCAGTATGAAGCATCCGAGCATCAGGCCTTGGGAGACGCGTACTTGCGTAACTTGGCGGCGTTTTTGTAGACTGAAGAGGGTGAGTGTTGGAGCGGAGCCAATGTTTCGAGATGCCGAATTCGTCTGAGGTGGCAGAGCCATCCGGAGGCAGGGCGACTGCAGCCGGTTGAGCTTACCCCCACGTGAGATCATTGCGTTAATGGGTGACCTATATGATTCGTAGGAAAAACTGGCCTCAGCACCGATGGAAGAGCTACGCGACGATATGCACCGAAGACAAACCAAGGACAAAAGTTACTGGCGCATGAGATAACCCATGTAGAGATGCATTTTAGGAAGTTTGCATCCTAACATTCTCCCCGATAGAAGGAGAATCAACTATCATGAACGAAGAAAAAACGGTAGAGATTAGAGAGCGTTCTCCTGATCCAGATAAGAAATTTCCTGCCATAAGAAAAAATGGCAAACTATCGGAAGCCATAAAACAACTTCGTCACGAGCTCGTCGGCGGCCTCCTCTATACCCACAGCCGTGCCAATTCCAACACCAATCGCCTGCTCGAAGCGGCTTCATTTCTCTATGCGCTCATCGAGTTGCTGAAGGAAAAGGGAATCATCACCATCGAAGAGTTGGATGAGCGGAAGGTGAAAGTAGGCGAACGCCTAGAAAAAAGATTTCTCGGCAAAGGCATGGGCGTGGTCATCCAAGAGCCGGAACATGATAAGTATGCCTTTCAAGAGGATGTGAAAATCGACTGTGAGAATCGCGTGCATCTCTGTAAAGCCGCGTGTTGCAAAATGTCTTTTCCGCTGTCCATGCAGGATATTAACGAAGGCATCGTCAAATGGGATCTGCGCTCGCCTTATTTAATTGCTCAAAACACCGTGTAAGCTCTAACATTGTTTTACCAAATCTTCTGGCCAACTTCTAACGTTGATTTCCCACAAAATTTTTCCCACTTTGTTGTTCACGATTTCGGTTTCCCCTTCCACCCAAAATAAAAAGTCTCCG
>JBOHQX010000045.1:0-10071 GCA_050732395.1 bacterium | reverse complement strand
TCCGACAGAGGAACTCGCGGGAGAGGCGGCTTCCATCGGCCCACGCCGTTGACAACGAGAAGATCGCGATAGTTGATTGAAAATGCTTTCATCTTAAGTACGACTTGCCCTGACCCTGGCACCGGGTGGGGACGCTCCACGAGCTTCAAAGAGTCCACGCCAAACTTGTCGCGAATTTCGATGACTTTCATACCTGAAATCTCTGCCGGAGGGTTGGCTTTGCTTTCTCAAAAAGCAACTATTCAGCTCCTATTTCTTGTAAGCGGATTGAACGGATAAAACGGATTTCCCAAATCTGATATTCAGAATCACTATCCGTTCTATCCGTTGGCACCGTTAGACCTTCAGATTTTATTCCGGCTTTGAATGCCTTATGGTTCACAGCGCGCGGGCGGTAGTTTCTTGAGCAGTTTCATCGACCTGGAAGATGCCAAAGGTATTGCCTTCGGTATCCACAAAATATCCTTGCCAGCACACACCTGGCACGGCAAACTTCGGAAGCGCAATTTGGCCGCCCTGGTTAATTATTTTTCGCGCGGTCTTGTCAAAGTTTTCCACTTCGATCGAACACACGAATGCATTCGTACCACACTCAGGTGGAGGAGTTTTTGCAGGGCGTTTCAGCAAACCGCCTCTTGCTCCGCCCGTCACACGGATAAAACTTTTGGCCCTTTCATCCGTTGGCCTTCACGTATCCGTTGGAGCCGCCCACAGGGCAACGGTTTTCAGCCTGCAAGGGTCCTTCAGCGGCTTGCCGGTGAACGGCCTTTTCGGCTCTGAAAATCCTTTGTCGTCACGCTATTCGGCACCCAGCACTGCGTCATGAAGAATTTCCGGATGCGCCGAATCAGCCGATTTGAGGTTTCGGGCCAACCGGACACAAACAATCGTCGCCAGCACACAGAGCAATCCGACTATGCCATAGTTGGCGATAGCGCCGTTGGGTGACTTCCCCAGAATCATTCCTGCGCCAAATGAAGCAACCCCGGCGGCGAGCTGTTGCACGGAGGAATTGATGCTCAGGAAACTGCCGCGCCGTTGCGGGTGCACCGCGGAAGTTACGATGGCCATCGCAGGAACCATTCTTCCTGACATCAGCACCATGAACAGTGTCAGCACCACGATTGCCACAGGAAGAGAAACGGGTGGAAGAGTCGTGACCAACAGAATGGGCACGGTGGAAAGCGACGCTACGAACGTAAATACCTGTAACTTGCCATAGCGATCAGCGAGCTTGCCAATGACTCGAGATGAATGGTAAATCCGGCGTAAAGTGTCAGCAGCGATTTCTTGCGATCGTAACGGTCGAGAAAAAATGCCGCAAGAAACCCTGACGCGCCCGCACTGAATGTATAGGCTGAAACGACAAATCCAAATTGTTGTGTCGAAATGGAAAAGATTCTCATCAGTTGCGGCCCCAGCGGCATCATGATGACGAAATCCAGAATGTTGGTGAACTGGATGGCGGTCAATAGCAATAAAATAAAACGCTCGGAACCGCGTGCTGTCGAAGATTCAGAAAATGCTCGAAGCGTGGTGTCTTGCATGGCGGATTTTTTTGGTGTCATGTGTATCTTTCCGGAAAACTCATACGCTCTTTGCCAGCCGGACTTTCACGCCCAGGTCTCGAAGTTCATTAAGCGTAGATGCCGTTTGCGCAACACCGAAGAATCGGCTTTGTATGCTTGCGCATCATCTATTCACCGTACCCATCCCTCCTTCAGAATAGCGGGCGCCGGCAGCAGCACCGGCGGGCACGGCATCGTTGAGACGTTTGAGGTCGGCAGCGTTCAGGGAAACTTCAACGGCAGCGGCATTCTGCTCTAGATAAGCTTGTCTCTTTGTGCCGGGAATAGGCACGATGTCTTTGCCCTGTGCGAGCACCCACGCGAGCGCAAGCTGCGCCGGCGAACATTTTTTCTCCCTGGCTAGCGCTTCGATTTTTTCCACAATCGCCACGTTGCGTTGCAAATTCTCGCCCTGGAATCGCGGTGAATTCTTGCGGTGGTCACCCTCCGCAACATCACCGGCAGTTTTAAAGCGCGAGGCCAAAAACCCGCGGCCGAGCGGACTGTAAGCAACGAAACCAATGCCCAGCGCGCGGCACGTCGCAAGAATTTCTGTTTCGACGTCGCGTGTCCACAATGAGTATTCCGTTTGCAGGGCGGTAATCGGATGGATCCGATGGGCTCGGCGGATCGTCTCCGCTGCGGCTTCCGATAGACCCAGATAACGCACCTTGCCTTGTTGCACGAGCTCGACCATTGCACCAACGGTCTCCTCAATCGGCGTGTTCTGGTCCACACGATGCTGGTAGTATAAGTCAATCGTTTCAACTCCCAAACGCCTTAGACTTTCTTCACACGCGGACCGCACGTACTCCGGCTTGCCATTTATGCCAAGAATTTCGCCGTTTTTGCCTCGGACGTATCCAAGCTTCGTCGCAAGAATCACCTGGTCACGCTGTCCCTTTATTGCCTTTCCCACCAGCTCCTCGTTTTTTCCCATGCCATACATGTCAGCGGTATCGAGGAAATTGATACCGAGCGCCAGAGCCCGATGAATCGTCGCGATCGACTCTTCCTCAATGGCAGATCCATAGAATTCGGACATTCCCATGCAACCGAGGCCGACGGCTGAAACGACCGGGCCGTTTTTTCCGAGTGTTCTTGATTCCATAGTACGTTCTCCTTCTCAATCAATTCGACCTGAGTGTCTGTAGAATCGCCTCAGCCTCGGCATTCCTCCCGAGCTTGCGGAGCGCCGCGACGTGCAGGAGGATCGGTTCACGCCATGCCCAGTCATGGAGGCGTAAGAATTCGACCGTTCGCGTAAAATCTTCCTTCCGGTAAGCAATGAGCGCACGATTGTAGTCGACTTTGCGCTGATCGATCATTGATACCTTTCCTGAGAGCCGGGCCAAGGTGGCATCGGCATCGTCAAGCAAGCCTTGCGCGACGAGAACGCCGGCGTAGTTGAGGTGCGCGGCGGCGTGATCCACAAACGCGAGTACGTTGGGCGTTGCCGTGAGCGCCGCCTCATACGCCTGCCGCGCGCGCGCATACGAGCCGCGTTGAAAATAATAATCGCCAAGATAGTAGTGGCCTTCCTTAAAATATGGATCTCGAGCGACTTCAGGCTCAAACAATGTCGCATCGTCCCGTTGGCGACTGCCTGCGTGGAACGTCACCGCTGACATTGCAATGATCCAAAGCGTAACGCAAGCCAGCATTACTTTTGCTAAACGCCACGTCAAAAACGTACGTACCAGGATGACCATGACCGCCGCTATGCCAACCACCGCAAAGTACGTGTAATGAGGGGCGATGAACCGGGGAAGTGGGACGAGGTTGAGCGCAGGGGCGAGCATGAGGGCGAGTATGACCGCTGTCTTGCCGCCCTCTGACCGAAGGCCGCGCGTCAGGCCATACCACAGCGCCGCTGTCATCACCAGCACCGCCACCAATCCTTCGCTGCTCATGACCTTTACGCGGATAGCGTCACTCGCGGAAGGCGGCATGACGTTGACCAATCGTATGAACAGCAGGCCCACTGCCTGAAGGCGCGTGCCGATCGCCTCGGGCCACGAGAGCGTTGGTGCGCCAGGCCGCCAGACCTCCGGCACAACCGCAATGTGTGTTATGATATACGCTGCGCTGATGAGGGCCGCCACGACCCACCACGCTGCCAATGTTTTCCGGCGTGTGTCGCCGGGGCGGCTCGTTATTTCATAGAGCAGAATCAGGCCGGGCACCCACACGATAGCCGTTTCTTTTGAGAGCAGGGCCAGTATGAATGCCCCCAAAGCCCATACACCGGGCCAGCCGAAAATATAATGAGAGAGCGTATCCCGAAGCTTCTTGACAGAGAGGCCGGGAATACGCCAAGTCTTCCGTGGCGATCCATGGCGACTTGGTCTTACCGTTGCACCAGGAGAGTTTTTGCTTTTCTTGCGCAGATTTGCCTTTAAAGGAACGGAGGCAGGCACATCATTCCCTAGCACCCGCCACTGTGCATAGTTGATCACAGCCAACATCGTCCAGACTACCACCAACGGCTCCTGCACGTTTGATATCGTTCCTACCGTAAACCAATTTGCAGAGTGCACCCCGACAATCAGACTTACCATTAACGCTTCTCGCCGTTCCAGCTTCATAAAGCACTGCACGAAACGAGCGGCGACAACGCTCACGAGCAGGTGGAGTATGACATTCACGAGATGGTGCCCCCACGCTTGCTCTCCGAACATAGCATGGGTCACGCTGTGGATGGCGGTGACGAGTGGACGATAATAGCCGGTTGCGCCGAACCGCTCCGTGAGCGCGTGCGAAAGGCTGCCGAGGGGCAGAATCGCCCGTTTACCCTCGATATCGCCATGATCGAGCCAGACAAACCCATTCGCGAGGTACGTTGCGTGGGTGAGCAACACCACCGCGGCGACCAGCCACGTCATATGCTTAGTTTGTACGCGGTTCATCGATAACGCATCAGAGCGTAAAGTCCCTGCAGACCATCCCAGATGGTAATCTTCTTTCCTTCCGCAAACGTACGCGGTGAGTAGTCAATCGCGACCTCCACAATCGGCGTTCGCTTTCTCAGAAAGCACGAGGTCAATTCCACCTGGAAAGCAAATCCGTCTTCCTGGAACACGACGCCCTCCACGAGCTCCCGGCGGAACATCTTGGCGCCGGTGTAGAGGTCGCTTAAGGTCGCTCGCCAGAGCACATTGAACGCCTCTGTGAGCAAGCGGGCGCCAATCACATAGTGAAGGTATCCGCGACGCGTTGCGCCTTTGGTTCTGGATCCGTAAACGACTGGCGCCGCGCCCCGTTCGAACACCTCGAGCATCCGTGGCCAATCGCTTGGGTCGTACTCGAGATCCGCATCGTGGAACACCACCACTTCTCCCCGCGCGTGCGCCAGGCCGGTGCGCAAGGCTCGACCTTGGCCCCAATTCTGTTCGTGCCTGATGACCACGATACCTTCGCCCATGCGCATGATCTCTTGCGAGGTGCCGTCGTTGGATCCGTCGTCAATCACGATAATTTCTTTCTGCCATTGGCCCGTTTGCTGGAGCAGTACTTTTTGCAGCGCAGCACGAATGGTCCTGATTTCATTGAATACCGGGATTATGATTGAAAGGTTCCTTGATGAAGCCATTGCGTAGTTATTTTTTTCATATACGGTGGGTCTAAAAACTGGAGTAATCCTTGACACCGAAGCCGTGTGACCGTTCCTGCAGTTTCCAGCTCAGGTTGATGCGCGAGCTCGGAGCCCGCGCGCACGCGTCGCAACAGCACCAACACCATGACAGCTAATGCGAGCGCGATGACGGCACTAATGAAGCCCGTTAGCTGTAAAGACTGAGTGAACGCTTCGCGGGCAGCACTCAGCAACTCGGCGCCGAGTGGGTCAGGCAACTGACCAGCCACCGACAGCGCACCGCCGAGCGTATCCCGCGCAGCTTCCGCTGCTTCGGGCGGAATTCCGACAGGGATGGCGCCGGCCACGTTGCCTCGGTACACGGCAATGCCGATGCTTCCGAGGATCGCGATGCCGAGCGCTCCTCCAAACTCGGAGCCGGTCTCCGAGATCGCCGATGCCGCCCCCGCCCGTTCAGGTGGGGCGCTGCCGACGATCATATCGGTTGCCAGGGTGAATACCGGAGCGAGGCCAATGGAGAAAATGACGAACCCGCTCACGAGCACCGCGAAAGCGGCAGTCCCTTCCACCTGGGTGATCAGACCGAAGCCGGCGGCCGCGAGGGCGGATCCAGCACTCATTACAAAGGCGGGACGAAACCGGCGCACGATCATCGGGGTGAGCATGGAACCGAGAATAAACCCGCCGGCGAAAGGCATCGTCGCCAGGCCGGCCTGCAACGGCGATAACCCGAGCACCAATTGCAAGTACTGGGCAATGAAGACAAAGCCTCCAAACGCAATGAAGGTTGCGAGCGTATACATCGCCAAAGACGCGCTAAGGGCAGTATTCCGGAAGAGCCGGAGGTCAATCAGCGGGTCAGCTAAAGTTTGCTGCCGGCGGACGAACGCACCACCTATGGCGACGCCAGCCACGATGGACAGTGCGGGCATCATCTCCAGACCGTTCTCAGCGATCTGCTTGAGCCCGTAAATCACCGGCAGCACACAGGCCAGTGACAGAGCAGCGCTTATGAGATCCGGCCGGCCGGCCCTGGGATCACGAAACTCGGGGAGCAGCATCGGCCCCAAAACCAGAAGCGGCACCATTACCGGCACGCTCAGCAAGAACACTGAGCCCCACCAGAAGTACTCCAGCATGAAACCGCCCAGCACCGGACCGATCGCAGCACCGACCGAGTAGCTGGAAATCCAAATTCCGATGGCTACCGTGCGCTGAGCCGGGTCGTGGAACATATTGCGGATCAGGGACAGGGTCGATGGCGCCAGGGTCGCTCCAGCAAGCCCGAGCAGCGCGCGGGTCGCGATCAGCATCTCGGCGCTGGTCGAGAACGCGGCGAGCACTGAGGCAATGCCAAACGCAGCGGCCCCAATCAATAACAACCGGCGACGTCCGATCCGGTCTCCGAGCGTGCCCATGGTGATGAGCGACCCGGCGACCAAAAACCCGTAGATGTCCACGATCCATAACAGCTGAGAGCCGCTGGGCTTGAGGTGTGCGCTGAGAGACGGGACGGCAAGATTCAGCACGGTGAGGTCCATGGAATAGAGCAGGCACGGAAGCGCGATCACCGCGAGCCCGATCCACTCGCGGCGCGTAGCTCTAGGAGGGGAAACTGAGTTCATGGGAAGTCTTCTATTATGCGTTCTTGGTTACCGTTCATTAAAGAGTCGTTCGGCGACGTCCGAATTCGACAGTGGACCAACAGGAGTTTAATAAAATTGTTCTTGACCACTATATCCGTTATGGATATATTATACCGTATGACGCATACCAATCGAAACGCGCCGCTTACGCCGGCCGTGTTCCATATCCTCTTGGCGCTCTCAAGCGGAGAGCGGCACGGCTATGGCATCATGAAGCAAGTCGAGGTGGACTCGCAGGGGCATGTCGCCATGGGAGCAGGCACGCTCTATGGCTCGCTCAAGCGCATGCTCGATGCCGGGCTGGTGACAGAGAGCGACAAGCGGGTTGATCCTGAAATGGATGATGAGCGGCGTATCTACTACCGGATAACGGGCGCTGGCGCAAAGGCGCTCGCGGCAGAGCTTAAGCGCTATAAAGACCTCCTCAAACTGGCGCAAGAGCGGAAACTCTATCCGAAAATCTTAGCTAATGAAGTATGACCACCAAAGGAGTTCGCGCCCTCTACAAAAAACTCCTCCGCCTCTATCCACGAGGATTCAGGGAGCGGTTCGGGGAGTCCATGGAGCAAACGTTCAACGATCTCTACAATGAACGCAAACGCCAAACCGAGCAAAGCTTGTTCGGGTTCGTGCTCTGGGTGTTTGTCGAAACAGCCATGGGAATCGTCCGGGAACATGTCCTATTCGTCAAGGAAACAAATCCTGTGAAAAATATCCTCACAAATCTCAAATTGCCGGCAATCATCAGCTTTCTCATCATCTTGCCATTCATCGTGCTCGAATTCACTTTCGTTATGGTAAAGAGGCTAAATTTCGACCTTAGAGATGCTCTCGATTCCATCGTTACCTTTGGCTTTTTGTGGCTCGGTGTGGCGGCAATTCTCCTCATCGCAATAAATCTCACTCTGTGATACAAACTTGTAAAACTCTACATTCTTAGTAATGCTTTTGGTTTCGACATTGCCTGCCGGAAGACTCTGCGAATCTTTGCGAGGCTCTGCGTGAGACGCTTTTGGTTACGGGCGCCTAAGGGCGACAAGCCGGCTTAAAGGCCGTTGCGGGCTTTCGCCCCCTTCCGGGCTACGCCGCGCTGTGACTCTCCGTGCGCGCTGTATCTCTACGTTGAAAAGGGAGTGAACAGATAACAAAGATTTTCAGAATTCTATTCGAGGCCTTCGATTGCGAGAAAAACTCTCATCGCGACTGCTCCTTTCTACACCGTTACCGTTTTCCATCCACCCCTCTTGAACAACCACAGCGTGAATAGTCCTACGGAGGTTTCTGAGATAAAAATTGCCCAAAACACACCCGTGTGTCCCATCCCGAGTGTTTTTGCCATCAAGTATGAAAGCGGAATTTGGATAAGCCAGAAAAAGACCAGGTTGATCTTTGTTGGCGTGGCCGTATCGCCCGCGCCGTTGAATGCCTGCACCGCCACCATCCACCATGCATACACAAAATAGGAATAAGATACAATAGTCAGCCACTTTCCTCCAATGGAGATCACCTCGGCATCGTCCGTGAAAATGCTCACCAACGAATCACTGAACAGAAAATAGAAAACCGATACCCCAATCAGGAAAACCATGTTCCACGAGCCGGTTAGCCAGACCGCGCGTTCGGCCCGGTCGGGCTTTTGGGCGCCGAGATTCTGTCCTACAAGCGTGGCAACGGCATTCGACATACCCCAAGCGGGCATCAGCGTAAACATCATAATGCGCAACGCAATGGTCGCCCCGGCAACAGCCTGACTCCCGAATTCGGCAATAATGCGCATCACAAAAATCCAGGAGGTCATGGCAACGACCATTTGTCCAATTCCGCCTAATGATGTGCGAATGATTTTGGAAATGACCCGCCAATCCAAGGACAGATGGGAACGCAGCAAGCGAATATGTTTACCGCCCTTAAACAGCACCCACAGTTGAGTGATCACACCAATCCCTCTGCCGATATTGGTGGCAATGGCAGCGCCTGCAATTCCCAATTCGGGAAAAGGTCCCAGACCGTAGATGAGAACCGGGTCGAGAATAATATTAACTCCGTTCGCAAGCCACAGGACACGCATGGCAATGGCAGCATCGCCGGCTCCCCGGAATATGGAGTTCATCACGAACAGTAGCATAATCACCGCATTCCCGCCCAACATCCATTGTGTAAAACGGTATCCATGTTCGAGCGTCCACGCATCGGCTCCCATAAACCCGAGCAAATCCTTGGCAAAGAAAATCCCGATTAAGGCAAAGGGCAGGGAAACCAGTACCGCAATAAAGATGGCTTGTATCGCCGTGATGCTGGCCTGCTCTTTGTCCTTTTCACCGATTCGTCTTGCCACGATTGCGGTTACGGCCATGGACAATCCGATGCCGATGGAATAAAGCAAAAACAAATAGGTTTCCGTCAGCCCTACAGTCGCCACGGCAGAAGCGCCGAGCCTACCGACAAAGTAAATGTCCACGACCGCAAAGGTGGACTCCATGACCAATTCCAAGATCATCGGAACGGCAAGCAAGAACACAGCTTTGCCGATGCGGATTTGGGTGTAATCGGCTTCGGTCCCGCGTATGGCGTTTTTCAATTCCTGCCAAAGCGATTGAGCGGATGACGATGTCGTTTGACTATCTACCGGAATTTCAACCTGTATTTCTTCTTTCACGGTTTCTCCTTATCGAAAAAGCTACCCTCGCCACTCAACAAGAGCCGCACGTCATCACGCGAAACCGAGGCAAAGGCGGGTGAGGCGTCATGCTCTGAGGTACATCCATTAAAGTTTTTTGTTTTCTCTCATTCATCATATTTCTCCAGGCTGATAATAGGACCGATGGGTAACGTTAATTTCTCAGGTAAGCGCTGGTAAGTGAATGTTTTGCTTTCAATAATTCTTTGGGCGTTCCTTCGAACATGACCTGCCCACCCTTGCTTCCGCCTTCGGGACCCATGTCAATGATCCAGTCGGCGTTCTTGATGACGTGCAGATTGTGTTCGATGACGACGACGGTGTTGCCCGTGTCCACGAGGCGATTGATGACCTCCATGAGGTGACCGATATCGGACATGTGCAAGCCTGTGGTCGGTTCATCCATGATGTAGATGCTTCCCTCTTTATGCAGTTCGCTGGCGAGTTTAATGCGTTGACATTCCCCGCCTGATAACGTGCTCAATGGTTGACCCAGACTCAAATAATGCAAACCTACATCGTTCATCGCTTGCAATTTGCGTGTGGCTTCTGGAATCTCAAAATACTCAAGCGCTTGTTGAACAT
>JBOHQX010000044.1:0-14936 GCA_050732395.1 bacterium | reverse complement strand
CGCGCGGCGGCCGCGGCCTTGAAGAAACGGCAAGATATTCCGTTTCACGAGAATCAACAAGCGTTAAAACTCTAAAAACCAACCCACGGAAGGAATTGTGCATTATGTCACTGGATTCTTCAATCCGTTGGAGATCATAAACTTTCGGATTTTGTTCTAAATTTGATGAGCGAATCGCTCAACAAATTTGCGTGTCTCGTATTTATTGCGCTGGGCGGATAAGCGAAAGTTGCGTATTCCCCTTGGAGGATAAAATGACCTCGCCAAGAAGCATTGGAGGCACGAGCCTGGTTCATATTGCGGTCTTCTCTTGCGCAATAACCATCTTCACCGGGAAAACCGCCTTCGGCCAGATACCGGACAAATTCACCAACCTCCAAGTCCTACCGAAAAATATCGACAAGCGTGAGCTGGTGGATATGATGAAAAGCTTCGCGGCCGGACTCGGGGTCCGTTGCCAATACTGCCACCTCGGCGAAGAGGGGAAACCCCTGGACACTTTCGATTTTGTTTCAGACGAAAGGCCGGCGAAACAGACTGCGAGGCTCATGCTGCGCATGGTGGAGACGATCAACGGAGAATATCTGTCGAAAATCGCCAATCACACGGAGACTCGAACGCGGGTCACATGTGTGACGTGCCATCACGGCCAGAATCGCCCGCGGAGCCTCGAAGCGGTTTTGTATGAAGAGATTGCCGCGCAAGGTATTCAATCAGCGGTGAAAAAATACCATGAGCTGAGAGAGCGCTATTATGGCAGTTTCACTTTCGACTTTCGTGAGAGGGTATTAATCAATCTGGCCCAGGGATTACAAACAGAAGGAAAACTTGATGAGGCCATTGAGATGCTCAAGCTCAATGCCCAGTTCTATCCCAATTCTTCAGGGACGCACACTGTGCTGGGTGAGAGCTTACTGCTGAAAGGTGAAAAAAAGCTCGCATTGGAGAGTTTTAAAAAGGCATTGGAGCTCGATCCCAACAATCAAGCGGCAAAAAGCAAAATGGAAGAATTGTCTATTCAGCTCAAAAAGGAGATGTAAACGGATTAAGCGGATTGAACGGATACTGATTTTGAAAAACAGATCTTTGAAATCCGCTTTATCCGTTCAATCCGCTTACAAGAAATAGGAGCTGAATAGTTACGAAAAATTAACAAGGTAAGAACAAATGACAAAACATGTTGATTTGAACTGCAGAATTCCGGCGGCCATGTTTCTGGTAACGATGTTCATCTTGCTCCCATGGGACAACGTCATGGCGCAAACCTTTACCAGGATCACCGATGCGGCGAATCCGGTTGTCACCGACGTTTTCAATAGCGGTGGCGGAAGCTGGATTGACCTCAACCAGGATGGTTACCTGGATTTGTTTGTGGCGCATGGCAACGATGTCAGCCAGAACAATTCTCTTTATATCAATAATCAACACGGGGGTTTTTTGAAGATGACCACCGGCGCGATCGTCAATGATGGCGGGACTTCGATCGGCAGCTCCTGGGGCGATTTTGACAACGACGGCCATCTCGATGTTTTCGTGACCAATCGCTTTAGCTTTGGCAATTTCTTATACCACGGTCAAGTTGATACGGCTTTTACGAGAATTACCGCCGGCGCTGTGGTCACCGATAAGGCCAGCTCCAACAGCAGCCACTGGATCGACCTGGAAAATGACGGCGATTTGGATTTGTTTGTCGTGAATTTTCAGGCCAGGCATTTCCTTTATTTGAACAGCGGGGCTCCTTCCTATTCTCTGGCACGAATCGACACCGGCTTGGTACTGGACAATAACGGCATTTCGATCATCGGCGCTTGGGCCGATTTCGACAATGATGGGGATCATGACCTGTTCGTTGGAAATGGCGGCAATAGCAATGACGATCTTTTCATCAATTCCGGCGCCGGAGCGTTCAGCAAACTGGCGTTGGATGACGGCCGCAGCACACTGGGCGCAAGCTGGGGAGACTACGACAACGATGGCGATCTCGATTTGTTCGTGGCCAATTTTCTGAATCAGAACAACATTCTCTATCAAAATAGTGGCGCTCCCAATTTTGCGCTGAACCCTGTCAACAACTGCATCGTTTCCAATGATGGCGGAAACTCCGTCGGCAGCGCCTGGGGCGATTTCGAGAACGATGGTGATTTGGATTTGTTCGTGGCAAATGATATTGTCTCAGGCAGCGGCGGGAGGAATTTTCTTTATCAAAACAGCGGACCACCCGATTACGGGTTCGTCAAAGTGACGGCAGGAGACATCGTGAATGATGTTTCCAATTCCTTTGGATGCGTCTGGGGCGACTATGATCGCGATGGGGATTTGGATCTCTTCGTGGCCAATCGGCTGAATCAAACGAATCTGCTGTACCGCAACGATCTCAGTAACGGTCAGCATTGGATCTCGATCAGGTGCGAGGGGACCGTTTCCAATCGGTCGGCCATTGGAACAAAGGTGAGAGTGAAAGCAGCGATCAACGGTTTGGGCCGCTGGCAGAAGCGGGAGGTAGCTTCACAAACCGGATACAACAGCCAAAATCTGGAATTGCACTTTGGCCTGGGCGATGCGGCCATGATTGACTCGCTGCTTGCGGAATGGCCATCAGGCCAAACGCAAGCCTTCACCCAGGTCGGTGTTGACCGGTTTGTGACGATCCGGGAAGATGGTATGATCACTTCGGTTCAGGAGCGAGGCCAGCCTCTCCGGGAATTCGACTTAGCGCAAAACTATCCCAACCCTTTCAATCCTGCGACAAGAATCCTTTTCACCCTTCCGGCTACGCAACAGGTCACGCTCAGCGTTTATGATGCACACGGGCGTGAGGTGGATACGCTGGTCGATGGTCTCCTACCCGCAGGTTATTATGAGGTGAATTATCGGGCAACGCCATTCACAGCCAGTGGTATCTATTTCTATCGCCTGACCGCAGGCGGTTTCACCCAAACGCGCAAGATGTTGTTGGTCAAATAGGGATAAATGGCCGATTACTCAGCCAGATACTGTAGCTTGTTGGCGTACTTCTCTGCGGCGTCGCGGGTGGCACCACCAAGCCCCGAAGGGGCGACATGGAACAGCGAAGGGCAACGCCCTGGAATAGAGTGCGTCATAAGGATCAAAAAGCCCCAACGGGGCGTTATAACATTTTCCGGCCTGATGAATGGCTGTCGATCTTTCGTGCTCCAAATGAAATGCACTGGGATGCTGGCAAGGCTTTGTGGCATGGTAGGTCCCTCCATTTGCTTAGATGAAATGATTGGATTAAGAGAATCTCTATCTCGCCCCGTTGGGGCTCTTGAACATTTTAATTGATCTTTGTCCAGGGCGTTGCCCTTTGCTTTTACATGGCGCCCCTTTGGGGCTTTTCAATCACAATACCTCAGTTGTGACTCTCGGCATGGCAATTAATTCGTCATTTCTTTTGAATAGCGAAAATTCGCTTCTGCATGATGCCTTGTCGATACACTTTATGTTCAAACTGATATTGATCAAGGCATTGCCCTTCGCTTTTATCGCATGCATCGTTGGTACAATTCGTCAAGCCAAGGCCGAATTTGAGGCCCCAATGGGTACAAATGAAATAGCGCAGGGAACGCCCGGAGAACTGAGGCAATTTATCACGATTTGCAGTCCACAAGGGGCGAGACTGTGGGCGTTGAGGTAATAATGAATGTCCTCGGCTTGGACCTTTCGAGCTCGTCTGCATTAGGCATGGGCTGGCAGCTCATATTGACATTGTATCAAGTACTCAAAAAGATCCCTCCAGAATGACATGTCCAGAGTGTGGCCTGTCCAAAACGTTGCAATTTCACCGATACAGCGTCATAGGAATCGCGGCGCCCGTCACGTACGTAAAGCTACCCGACATGCTCATGCCACCCGCAGCAAGTTGCAGTTGCAGACGTCCGGGAACGCCCATGATCGTGTTGCAATCGAGCTCGAGCACTTGCCCGTAGATGCGTCCCTGGCCGGCGGCGGTGGTGGTGGGCACGCCGTAAATCAAGCTGACCTCCTGCAGCGTCACCGAGTCGCCGCTCTGTTGCAGCACGTAACTCGCGCCGGTGTCGTTGCGCCAGGTGCCGCTTACATTCATTAGCAGCATGGCCTGGTCGCCGCCGGGCGTCGTGTGGGATGACTGCGCACCGATGCGTTTGAGTTGTTCCTGCATCTCGTTCAGCTTGCCTTCCAATTCCTGCTCGCGCTGCGTGCGTACCTGCTTGTCCATGCCTTCCACTTCTTTTTCGGAAACGACGTTCTGCTTCTGACTAAATTTGATCTTGCCGATGCCGGTAAGATCCAATGATTCCAACGTGACGCCAGTGAATGTGTTGTACAGCACGACGACGCAGATGAGCAAGACGAAAGTAATCGTGGCGAATTTGCTTGCATTCACGCCGCCCGAGGACTTCGGTTCCGGATTGGCCGCGCCACGCGCCTCGAGGGCAGACCAAAGGCCGACGCCAAACCACGCGATCGGATAGGTACTCAACGCCAGAATGACTGCGCCGGCAAGCATGAGAATGCCTTTACCCATATTGCGGTTGGCGAATTGCCCTGCGCCCGGAATGAAAAAAGAAAGCAGTGCGAGCAGGTTCGCTTTGGTGTCGCTGGTTGTAGGCTGGGCCGGCCGCGACGCCAAACCTGACATCGCGTGGCCACATTTCATGCAAAACTGCGCGTTCTCCGGAGCGGGCGTACCGCATTTAGGGCAAAACATGACGGTCTCCTGGTTATCTACCTCGCGCGGATGAATCGTGTTCTCTGAGATGCTGGATACTGGATGCTTGATACTGGATCAGAGGTGTACGTCTCCTGCAACCAGAATCCAGTATCCGAATCCATTCAAAAGCCTTAAACTCAACCGTACGAAGTATACAATTTTTTCCTCAGAAAGCCATGACTTTTTGCTGCAGCACTGGCGCGAACCGATTCATTAAAAACTGCCGCTGTAGGGGCAGGCTCTTGAACCGGACGGTACATATTGTAGGTGTGGGTGTTTGTTCTCGCGGTCGAGTGGGTATGAAATAATAAATACTTAACGTTTCTTTCCTTAGAAGAATATAATTGGCATGGACGTTGTCCGAACAAAAAGCAGACGCTCTTGTATCGACCGCCACAATCAAGCGCAACGCTCATTAATTTCCAGGAGAACCAAACCATGAAGGCGCGGTCTGCTTTTCTAACCCTGGTTGTGTGGACCGGACTGATGAGCTGCTCTTCAGTTACGGTGAAATCTGATTATGATCGCGAAGCTAATTTTGCGCTCTACAAAACTTTCGACTTTCTGCCGCATCGTTCCAGACTCGGGTTCACTTCTTTCAACCAAAAGCGTATAGAAGCCGCTGTCGAGCAGGAATTGATTGCGAAGGGCTTTGAACGGCAGCCCGCCAACCAGCCGGATTTTCTCGTCGCGTATCACACCAATGTCAAAGATAAAATCGATGTGGATACCTACGGCTATCATTATGGCCTTTATGGGCGGCGCTATCGCACTTATACAACCATGCGCGAGTATCAACAAAGCACTTTGGTGATGGATTTCATCGATACGCAAACCAAAGATTTGATCTGGCGAGGTTGGGCCAAGGACGAAGCGCGTAATCCCGATAAAGCGAAAGAGAAGATCGGCGATACGGTTGCGAAGATTCTGCAGAAGTATCCGCCGGAATAAAGTGTTAAATTGGATTGAGGAGGTTAAGGGAATATGGCCGAAGAGTTAGAAATAGCTTCCGCAAATTTCCTGCCTTAAGTTTTTCAGCAAGCCGCTCAAAAGCCCTTGCGGGCTGAAAACTAAGGCCCTTCGGGCAGCATGGAAACGAAAAGCCTTTCAACACAGAGACACGGGGCACACGGAGTGTCACAGAGCGGCGTAGCCGCAACAAAAAAAGCCTCACGCAGAGCCTCGCAAAGATTTGCAAAGACCTCCGGCCGGCAAAGTCGCAACCAAAAACTTTGCTAAAAAGGCAAAGTTTTGCAAGTTTGTATTACAGAGCGAGTGTTATTCCTCCCGGAGTTCTTTTATTCTCTGTAATACCAAATTGCAAGAGTTCGTTTTTTTGACAAAATTTTCAGATACAATTTGCTTGTTGAAGAAAGGACGGTCTTTGCACAAGGCCGGCAAAGTCTTTCAAGTGCGGGGAGTTTCAAGTAATTTTTATGGAACGATCAACAAATGCTTCAGTCTTTGCGAATCTTTGCGAAACTCTGCGTGAGGCTTTTCTTTTTGGTTGCGGTTACGCCACGCTGCGGCACTCCGTGCTCTCTGCGTTGAAAAATGCCTTAAAAGAGACAATATGCTTTCAGAAATCTATTCTATGCTTGGTTGGCTCATTCGCGTATTGCCAGTGGACAAAAAAACGACCTCAGGAAATCGTTTTCCGTAGGTCGTTTATTTATCCGCTGGCAATTTTTTGACGTGATGCTGCCTACGAGGGTATTTGATTTCTACTCGCCTGAAAATTGCTGTCGTACCTGACCCTCCATTTTCCTGCCTCCCGCCAGCTTGCCTTGGCCGCCATGCAAAAAGCGAATGACATTGAACAAATGTCTTGACTAATTCAAACATTTTTATAATTTGGCCTAACTTTAGCGTGTAATCTTTCTTGTTCTTATCTGGAGCCTCTCAGAAAAGCTCATCCCGTTATGCTGAGAGCATTTTGGCATTGATGCCCTGAATTGGCATTATAACCAGGTCAAACCAGGATCACTGCGGAAAGGGTACGTAAAGGTTTCTGGATAGGCTCTGCCTTGGCTCTTCGCGCTTCTCAGAAAGCTTCAAAGTCAAATTTTTTATAGCCTTATGGCAGTCTTAAACACCCAGACAAGTCTGACTTTTCTAGGATGAGTGCAATGAGGTAGTCCTCCAAAAAGTCGAATGAAAATGCCGCCAAGATTCTGTTTTGCCAAGCTTAGAGGTCCATAGCGGCCAGGCTAATTTGCGCGATAACAGCGGGACCAACAACGTGTAACGACAACTCATTTGAATCAACACGAGGAGAAAGCACCATGAAACACGAGCGCAACTATCTGGTTGCCATGTTACTGGCTTCTGGCCTGGCCGTTTCGGCATTTGGAGTCGATGACGGCCAGGAAAAAGCCACAGTTTTACACCAGGCAGAGATGAAGTTCGACAAAGCTGGCAAAGCGCCAACGGTGATTCAGCTTGTTCAGGGACAGCAGCCCACGGTGGCGGCTTTTTTTCAAGAGTACAAACGGTATTTCCAGATCCCGGAAGACAATCAACTCCAGGCGTTCCATTCTTCGCAAAATGAATTGGGCGGCCATCATCGTTACCTTCAGCACTACAAAGGAATTCCCATTATCGGCGCGGAATACATTCTGCATGAAAAGAACGGTGCGGTGTGGCTTGCCAACGGCCAACTGGTTCATGGGTTGCAGATGGACGTCATGCCGGCGCTCGGCGAACACGCCGCGCTGCAAGCCGCCTTGCGGCATATCGGCGCCGCAGCTTATATGTGGCAAGACCAGGCCAATGAGGCCTTTTTGCAACGGGAACGCGGAGATGCCAACGCCACGTTTTATCCCAGGGGCGAATTGAAGCTCACTTCCGGCAAAGCGGACCTGAGCGCGGAAAACATGAAGTTGGTCTATCGCTTCGATATTTACGCCGCGAACCCGGTGGGACGCTATTACGTGGACGTTGACGCAAAGACAGGCGAAATCGTTAATCAGATCACGCGTATCCACGACGCGGATATTGCCGGCAGCGGCGCTTCGCTGTATAATGGCACGGTTGCCATGACTGTCGATCAAGTTTCGGGCTCCAGTTATCGCCTGCAAGAGAATGGCAACACCGTACGCGGCGCCGATATTCGCACCTTCAACATGAACAATGGCACCAGCTATACCGCGGCCACGAATTTCACCTCCACCAGCGCCAACGGCCCCTGGGACGGCGCCGGCGTCAGCGCGCACTGGGGTGCGGAGGCCACTTACGACTATTACTTTGTCGAGCACGGCAGAAACAGTCTCAACAATGCCGGCTTTACCCTGCTCAGCTACGTACACGCCAACCTGGTCGGTATGGGTTACCCCAACAACGTGAATGCGTTTTGGGACGGCAGCCGCATGACTTATGGCGACGGCGACGGCGTCAATTATTTTCCTCTGGTTTGTCTCGACGTGGTCGGGCACGAGTTGAGCCATGGCGTAACGGAATTCTCTTCGAACCTGATCTATCAAAACCAATCCGGCGCGCTCAATGAATCATTCAGCGATATTTTTGGCAATGCGGTGGAATTCTTTAAAGAAAACCAGGGCGTTGAAAGCGGGTTGCCGGTGGACACGTGGAGGGTCGGCGAAGATATGAGCGCGAGCGGTCAAGGCATCCGCAACATGCGCAATCCCAATCAGTTCAGCGACCCTGATACCTATCAGGGCACTTTCTGGTACACGGGTACCGGCGATAACGGCGGAGTCCACATCAACAGCGGCGTACAAAATTTCTGGTTCTATCTTTTGGTGGAAGGCGGCAGCGGCACCAATGACGTCGGCTATGCTTACAATGTGACCGGTCTCGGCCTGACCAAGGCGGCCCAAATTGCTTATGCGAATAACAACTCCTTTTTGACCTCGAACTCGAATTATGACGCGGCCCGTAACGGAGCCATAGCCGCCGCGCAAGGGTTATTCGGAGCCGGCTCGCCCGAGGCGCTTGCCACTGCCGAAGCCTGGTTGGCGGTTGGCGTGGGAACGATTCCACAACCCCCGGCTGACTATGCCACACTGCCGTACAGTACTGGTTTTGAAGGCGGCTCATTGGACAATCATTGGAACACTTACAAGTCCAACGGTGCCGGGCGCATTCAAGTGACCACTGCGAACGGCCCGTATGCCGGCAGCTATCACCTCACCATGGATGTGTCCACCAGCAATATCTTTAGCCAAAACGAGGCTTGGCTGCATTTGAATCTCGCCGGCCAAACGCAAGTGGCATTAGATTTTCGCTGGAAAGAATTCGCAGATGAAACGCATACGCAAGACGGCGTTTATTTCTCGGATAACGGTGGCACCAGCTTTGTCAAAGTGCAAAACCTGAGTGGCAGCAGCGCGGCCTGGCAAAACTTCAGCCTCGATTTGGACGCGCTGGCCGCGGCCAACGGTTTGAGCCTGAGCAGCACGTTCATCGTCAAATTTCAGCAGTATGACAATTTTCCGATCGCCTCGGACGGCTTTGCCTTTGATGCGATCAGCGTAAATACCGCAGCCCCGTGGCAGGTGATCACCTTTGATAACTTCGAAAGTGGCATGGGAAGCTACACCGACGGCGGCGCGGACATGGCGCGCTACACCGGTGGCACGCACGCTCATCAAGGCGTGGCCGCGACCGACATCCAAGATAACACGAGTACGGCTTCGTCATTCTTCCATACTGCGACCTACGATGTGACGGGCTACCAGACATTGGAAGTCGATTTCTGGTTCAAGATGGTGAGCCTGGAAACGAATGAGAACTTCTTTGTCCAATACTTCAACGGCACGACCTGGCAGACCGTCGCCAACATCGTGCGGTCGGGCAGCATTCTCAATAATACGTTCTATCATCAAGTGATCACCCTCTCCAGAAGCACGTACACTTTCCCGACCAACGCGCGGCTGCGATTCATGTGCGACGCGAGCGATGACAATGATGACGTTTACATCGACGAAATCGAATTCCGTGGTACGGCCGGCAGCGGAGCCGCATTGGCTAGAGGCAGCAACACGTTGGAAGCCGTTGCGGCGCTGCCCGAGAGCTTTGAGTTGCGCCAGAACTATCCCAACCCGTTCAATCCGAGCACAACGATCAGCTTTGCCTTGCCGGAAGCGAGCGAGGTCAGCCTCACGATTTACAACATGAGCGGGCAACTGGTGAAGAAACTCGTTGCCGGCGGCATGGAGGCGGGCGAGCACAGCATGGTTTGGGATGCGACGGATGAGCGTGGCTTGCGCGTGGCGAGCGGCGTGTATGCGTATGTTCTCAAGGCGGGTGAATTTGTGAGCAAGCGCAAGCTTGTGTTGATGAAATAATTTGCGCGGATCGAGAATCGAAGATGGTAGATTGAAGATAGAAGATGGTTGATCGTGAGGTGGCGATTCTTCATTTTCGATTATGGGGCCTCAAACTTCAATCAGTTTCTTGAAAGGGCGATGGTGACGGAAACCATCGCCCTTTTTTTGTCAAAAGCAGTGCAATGAATCATGTGCATATTGAAAGGCAAGACTATTAATGCGAATGACCAGTTGAAATACACTAAAGTCTAAAACTATTAGTCAAAATGATTTGAGTCAAAATCATGTTCAAATCATGTAAGCGTCTTTAATCATTTTGACTACAATAATTTTGACTTTACAGCTTCTGCTGGTCATTCATATTGTTAGAGACCAATCCATCGAAACTCTTGCAATTTACCTGCGGCAGCGGTATTATTGAGCCAGATTTTCATTTCTCACCCCGGCTTTTGGACATTGGGAAGCCGCGCATGGCGCACGCACCGGGTTTCGATTACGACATCTTCATCAGTTACTCCTGGAACGATAACCACGCCTTGGGAGAGACGCCCGGGTGGGTCGATCAGTTTCATGAACGGCTGGAAAGCTGGCTGAAACACCGGCGTGGCCTGGCCAAACTGGCAATCTGGCGCGACCGGCAGGAGACTGGCAACCGGTGTTCGATCTCGCCATCGAGAACAAGATCAAGTCCTCAGCGCTGTTTTTTGCCCTCCATTCCCGCAACCTTCTCAATTCCGAATATTGCGCCAAAGAACTGGCGTTGTTTCATCGATTTCATAGCGATCGTCCCGGTGGGCTTTTGGTAGGCGAGCAATCGCGCATTTTCAACATTTTGCTCAACAACGTGCCGCACCAGCAGTGGCCGGAAGGCTTGGGCCGCACCAGCGGCTTTCCCATGCACGACGCCCGGGCAGACGAGCTTGGCGATTTCATTTTGCCCAACGATCCTCGTTTTGACAAACAAATGCGCGCCATCGTCGATGCGGTGGAGAAAACGCTGGCCGCTTTTCCCCAGCCTCGCGAACCGGAGCCGCCGCCGGGACCGCATGCGGTGTGCGTTTTTGTCGCCGACGTTGCCGACACTCTCCAGCAACAACGTGACCGCGTGCTGGCCGAGCTCAATCAAGCCGGCGTCGACATTATCACCGACCTGCCACCGCCGATGGAGTGGCAGCCACATGAGCAGCGGGTCCAGCAGGCGCTCGCACAGGCAAGTTTCACCATCCATCTGCTCGACGCTTTGCCCGGCCGCCGCGTCATCGATCAAAAGGGAACAGCTTATCCACGACGGCAGGTCGAGATCGCCTGTGGGCATGCCACGCCCTCAGTAATTTGGGTCCCCGAAGAAATCCAGCACGGGGACGTTTCTGACGAATCCCAGCGCGAATTTTTGCACCGACTCGAAAATGATGATCGAGCCGGGAAACACTACGAGTTTGTGCGAGGCAGCTTCACCGGATTACTCGAGCTGCTGCAACAAAAGATTGTGGCGCACCGGCAGCGCCAGGAAGGTAACGGCGCCGCGCTCACGTTTCTTATCGACACCTATCAAAGCGATCAAGTCCACGCCTTTCGCCTCGCCGGGATGTTGGCGGAGCGTGCCGTCGAAGTGGAATTTAACCAGGAATCGCGAGATCCGGTGCGGAGTCTGCTCAACTTCGAGCAAGCGCTGCGCGGCGTGTGCAACTTGATCATCGTGTGCGGAAGCGTGCGCCAGCAGTGGCTCCACGCGCGCATCAAAAAGGCGGTAAAGATCGCCGTGGAGCAATTCGACGCTGAGGCGCCGGTGACGCTCGAAAACATCTATCTTTTGTTGCTGCCGGCGAGCAAAGGGCAAATGGCGCTGCCCAAGATTCCAGGTGTAATCAAGCTCGAAACGCTGGACAACACCCATGCCGAGGTCATCGACCCGCAAGTGATCGACCGGCTGCTAACCGCCAGCCGGCGGGGAGGGCGTGCATGAGCCAGACTTCCCTGCAAATTCCGTTCGTGGGACTGCGGCCCTTCGAGAGCGAAGACAGTTTGTATTATTTCGGCCGGGAGGAGCAGATCAAAGCCTTGCTGCGGCAGTTGCATGAAACGCGCTTCCTCGCCGTAGTCGGCGGCTCCGGCTCGGGGAAATCTTCGCTCGTACGCGCCGGGCTTATTCCAAATCTCGAAGCCGGATTTCTGGTACAGGATCGCGACCTCTGGCGCATTGCCAAAATGAAGCCGGGAGACGCACCGCTGCATCATCTTGCCCAGGCTTTGCTCTCCGCTGCTGACGAGCCTACGCCAACTGCGCTTGACGATTTCGACCGTTCGTTGCGCGCGCAAGGCGCCAAAGCCGTGCTCGATTTTCTGCAGCCGGCGCTGACCAAGGCGGATGCCAATCTCCTGCTGTTGGTGGATCAGTTCGAAGAGCTGTTTCGCTTCAGTTTGAACACGGCAGATCGCCGCCGGCACGAGGAAGCCCGGAGTTTTGTCACCCTACTGCTGCGCATAACCGAACAAACGGATTTGCCGGTGTTCGTTTGCCTCACCATGCGCTCGGATTTTCTCGGCGACTGCGACGCGTTTCACGGCCTGCCTGAGGCCATGAGCCGCAGCCAATATTTGGTGCCGCGGCTCACGCGCAGCCAGCGCCGCGAGGCCATTGCCAATCCTATCCGCCTGGCCGGCGGCGAGATCACTCCACGCCTGCTCGATCGCCTGCTCAATGAAAACGTCGACACGCGCGACGACTTGCCGGTGTTGCAGCACGCGATGATGCGCACCTGGGCGGGATGGTCCAAAACCGCCAATGGCGCGATTGATGTATCCCACTACGAAGAAATTGGCACGATCCAATCAGCCCTCAGCCTGCATGCCAATGAAGCGCTGGCGGAATTGACGGAAGCGCAGCAAGCCACCGCGAAGATTCTCTTTCAAACCATCACCGAAACCGATGCCGGCAACCGCCGCATTCGCCGGCCCTGCCCTCTCGGTGAAATTGCCGCCGTCAGCGGAGCCGCGCCGGAATCGCTGCTTGAGGTCATTCAACAATTTCGCGAAGATGGCCGATCGTTTCTCGTGCTTTCTTCGGATGAAGCTGCCGGCGATCCGCTGGTGGATATCTCGCATGAAAGCCTGATTCGCCAATGGGATATTTTGACCAATTGGGTGGAAGAGGAGGCCGAATCAGCCAAAGTTTACTGCCGTTTGGCTGACACCGCCGAGCTGCGTCGTCGCGGCAAAGCCGGACTCTACCGCGAAGCAGATTTGCAGGTGGCGCTTGCATGGCAGGAAAGGCAAAAGCCCGTAGTCGTCTGGGCAAAACGATATGCCGGCGATTTAAGCCTGGCGCTTAGGTTCTTGGAAGACAGCAAAAACTCCGCGGAAGCCGAGCGGGAACGACTCGAGACGCAGCGTTTGGAGCGCGAGCGTTTGTTGCAGGAGAAGTCCGAGCTGATGGAGCGCGAAGCCCGGCAACAACGCCAGCGCGCGCGGCAAGCCCGCCTTTTTGCTGGGGGGCTGGTGTTGCTGCTGCTCTTTGCCGTGGCTGCGGCCTGGCGCGCGATGGAACGCAGCAGCGAAGCCGAACGCCAAACGCTGACAGCGCGATACAATCTGGTACGCGCCTATGACGAGAAGGCGATGCGAGAGTTTAAAGATGCGCAATACGTCAAAGGCTCTTATCGTGA
Source organism: bacterium (assembly GCA_050732395.1). Lineage (GTDB taxonomy): Bacteria > Zhuqueibacterota > Zhuqueibacteria > Zhuqueibacterales > Zhuqueibacteraceae > JBIOXB01. Next base: position 1,272 of record JBOHQX010000044.1, on the reverse strand, counting down.
GGCCTGGATCTACGCACTGGCAGCTTTGCAGCAAGAAACTCCGCAGGACAGTGTGGCCCTGTTGCCGGCTTCGTCAGGTGCGCTACTTGATCCCGCCACCATCCACAGTGCTATTGCAGAAAAATGGTTTTCGCCGTCAGCAGGGGCGCACCGCGGAGCTGTCTTTTTGGTGGCGTTCAGTCCGGACGGCAAAATGTTGGCGTCGGCGTCATCCGATAACACGATTCGGCTGTGGGATGTCGCGAGCGGGGAGTCGCGGCGCGAATTGCAAGGGCATAGAAGTGCAGTTTTGAGTGTGGCGTTCAGTCCGGACGGCAAAATGTTGGCGTCGGGGTCATCTGATAACACGATTCGGCTGTGGGATCTAAGCTTCAATTCGTTTTATTTTGTGTACCACAAAGATTGGCGGCTTTGGCACAATTTCTCCGAGGCCATTCAATTTCTCTGGGGCTTCAAACTGGTGAATCTGGAAATTCGAGACCTCCCGCGCATTCCCACGCTCTACGATCGGGACGGTTACTATCTTGTTTACGACAAAAAGTTTCGTCCCTTGCTCAATCCGCCCCGCCAGGGCCAAAGCAAATTCGAGCAAGTGTTTGAGTGGGCGCTGGAGCAGAGCAGGGAGAAAAAATGAGCTGACACCATGACTTATTTCGAGATGCAGCTATCAACGAAAGAATCTTGCTGCTTACTGAATTTGGTGCGGTACTCAAAATGGTCCATTCCCAAACAAATGTTCCGGGACTAAAACGGCGCAATGCAAGCCAATGGCTGGATCACATGCTGAAATTGGCCGAGCATAATCTCCACCACTATGTTACCGATGGGAATTCCGATTTATTGAAGCAATTAAGACGCAAGAACCTCCCAAACGTCGAGGCTACTTTTATTCACGGTGACTTCACTCTCGAAAACGTCCTCATGAGCAAATACAAGCTCGCCGGAATAATCGATTGGTCAGCCGGAAGATACGGTGATCCTCGCTATGATATAGCTCTTGCATTGGCCGGAGATTCGGAGATTCTGTTGACTCCAGAAGAGATCTAAGCGTTTTACACAGGATATGGCGGAAGAGAGATTTCAGAAGAAGAGATAAAGTACTTTCTGGATTTGTACGAGTTTTTCTGAGCGTCAACAAGCCTGGCGACTATTCAGCTCCTGACCCCCGGTGATCGGGGTTGGTTCGGCAAGCAACACCACCGTGTCATCCCGTAGGGATCTTGTTAAGTTTCTGGCACGGTGCCTGTGCTGAAAAAGATGCCTCCTGCATGA
>JBOHQX010000043.1:0-57205 GCA_050732395.1 bacterium | reverse complement strand
AAACCCTGAAATGTCATCCCGCAGGGATCTTGGTTGACTCGGGCACAGTGCCGATTTCAGGCCTAGGTGCCGAATCTACCAAGATGCCTTCTGCATGACAGAATGAGGTTTCCGGATAGGCTCTTAGCAAGTTGCGTCAACCGTAGACTAAATATTGTCTCTTTTCAGCTCAATTCTGAACTCCCGGTTCGAGTCGAGTCGCATGACATCCGGCAATGTCCTGCCGTCCTTGGTGACATAACCTTTCTGTTTGAAGGCTTGCAGCATCAGCACAATCTTATTGCTGGGTTTGGACGAGTGCAGCGGTAAAACGAGAATTGATGCCGTGCGGCCATCGTCGGCAACATGCACGCGCAATGTCAGGGGGCCAAGCTCCGTGGGCACGTGGTCCAGCTCGATTTTCGAATTTGGAGCCAGCCAATCCGCCGGCACACCGGCGCACAACTCCATCTGATTTTCACGTTCCGACACCAGCAGGTGACGCAGCAGGACACTGTAGAACGCGCTCGCACTGGCATTCGAAGCATCGCCGGCAGTACGGTTGCCAACGTCTTGCGGATGCTGTTCTTCCACCCAAGTGCCCAAAGACGAGGCGTGATTGGCAAACGCATAAAGCACGTCGACTGCCTGGTCGCGGTGGCCGCACCAAAGATGCGCCAACCCCCGCAGGGCATCGAAGAAAGGCCACACGCCATTCTTCAGCCAGCCGGTGTTGACCGTTATGCCTTGCTTCAGGCTGTCATCGAGAATTGCGAGCGTGCCGGTGACGAGTTCGTCTTTAGCGTCGAGAAAGCCACCACGAAACACGGCTTCCAGCGGTGCCCACTGACCCCGCTGCGGCACCTCGGTCCTGGAGGTATCGGCAACGCGCATTGGCAAGTACCAATGGCCGTGTGCATCCTGGCGTTTGTCGCGTGCGTATGCGCGGCGAAAGGAACTCATAAAATCATCGAAGAACGTTTGCCATTGTTGTGCCTCGGTCGCACGTCCCAGCCAGGTCGCGGTCTCGATCGCTTGGTGTATCGCGATCAAGGACCAATACACACTGCTATATTCGGCATTGACACCATGAATCCCGCCATCGGTGAAACTCGGCGGCATCACTTGAATCTGGCCGTCCGGCCGTTGCAGCTGTAAAACGTTTTCCAAGACAATGCGCGCGCCTTCAAGATCACCCAAAAGCGCAGCCGCCTCGACCGTGTAAACGAGGTCATGCATCCACAGCCCGCGATAGACACTTGGTCCCGGCTGAAACTGCAAACGGCCATCCACGGCTTCCCGTATCTGATACATGTTGCGAATGCTGGCCTCGAGCAAGTTTCGAATGCCGCCGTCGGGAACATGAATTCGTCCCTGGGGCAGATGCGCTTCCTTTTGCAAGAATTGTATCGCGCGCCGTTGCTCAGCCTGCAGATCCAGCACGCGCTCAAGCGAGCCCGCCGGCAAGACCCCATGCAGCACAATCACTTCAACTTGGTGAGTGCCTTTGGGCAAATCGAGCAGCCATTTGCCGTGGTCAGAAGTCACGGCGATCACGCGCGGGGAACACAGCAAATACGGCCGTCCATTCCAATTGAGGATACCGGTACTTGCGTCAAATTCAAATACACCTGCGGATGATTTTTGCGTCCCGCGGCCATCGGATCTACTGTTTGAGGCACAGCTCCTTCCACGCGCAGATCGAGTATGCGCATGCCGGCTCGTGGTTTGTACGATTCACAAATGCCGAGTGCAACACGTTTCTTGCTCCCTGGCGTGACGAACACGCGATACTGGATGGGTCGATTGACGCCCCATGCGACGTTGCGGAACGCAGGATCGGCGAGGCCCTCTGGTGCAGCCCATCCAAGCGCGCCGTTCAAGCCATTCAATCTTTTTACACGCGTAGCTGGGCGAGAACATTTGCGGTCAGAAACACCCAGGTGGCCATCAAGGCAAAAATAAGTTTTTGCATAAGCTTGCACATGATGTCTTCGGGTTGCTGATAGAGTCGCAAGTGGCTTTAATCTTTCATTTCCGCGAAATCGCACGGGCGTGAATGCAACACGGAGAATCCACAACCAAGGAGAAAAACCGCACGCAAAAACGCAGAGACGCAAAGAACATGCAAAGTCTTCTAAAAACCAAACAATAACAACTCTGACCTTTCAAAGGTTTTTCCTTGCGAAATCTCCGCGCCTTTGTCCCGCCCTTGCGTATTGGCGTAAATTGAAAGGCTTGGATGCCAGAAGCCCCGAAAGGGGCGAAATGTAAAAGCTTGGGGCAACGCCCCAAGATGAACGATAGTCCCGAATTTTGAGCCCCAACGGGGCGAAATGAAAGGGCTTAAGATCGTCCTTCATCTCCAATTGAACATTCTTTCGCCCCTTCAGGGCTAATGAAACCATTGTGGTTCTCGCTTACCCAGGGCGTTGCCCTGGGCTTGGCCTATTTTGCCCCCTTCGGGGCATAAGATTAGTATCTTCAGTTGGCGTTAACTTGGCGCTGATGCGCCATCGCGGGATGAAAGTTTTTCTTTTTTTGCGAATATTCAAACTGTGTGATCAATTGACGAACTCGAGTTGATACTTCTTTCCCCATTTGATGCCCAACGTATCGGGCAAAGGTTTTCCTTGAGAATCGCGATACCCTTGCTGCTTTAGCCCAGTAAGAAATAGAGTCAGATCACCCTGCGCTTGCTCGCTGGGGCGTGAGGAAAGTTTAAGGGAGCCGGATTTGCCGTGCGGCAGAATCTCCAGTCGCAGCGAGAGCGATCCGAATTTCGTCAACACCTCGTTCAATGCGATTCTTGCCCCTGGCTTATACCAATCATCCGGAACGCCGGCCAGTAGTTCGACTTGATCTTCCCTTTCATACACAAGAAGATGCAGGGCGAGATTCACAAAATAGGCACTGGCTTCGGCGTTGGAGATGTCGCCGCTCGTGCCGGTGCCCGCGTCGCGTGTGTGCTGTTCTTCCACCCACGTTCCGAAAGGATTGGCATGGTTGGCCACGGCGTACATCATGTCATGGGCCTTGCCGTAGTCGCGCCGCCACACCCAAGTCAAGGCGTGCATACTGCCGAACCAGGACCAGACTCCATTCTTGAGCCAGCCGGAATCAACTACCAATCCTTCTCTGAGAGTTTGTTGCATCATGGCGAGATTGCCGGTGACGAGTGTGTCCATAAAAGTGTTTTTCGCCTGAAAAAATCTGCCGTAGCGCAATGGCACCATAAAGCCCCACTGCCCGCGTTGCGGCGGCGTAGTCGTGGAGGTGTCGGCGACAGTTATCGGTAAATACAAATTTCCAAAAGAATCACGGCGCAGGTCACGCCGGGCGGCGCGGCGAAATGAAGCCATGAATCCGTCGTACAAGCGTTGCCATTGTTCCGCTTCCACCTTGTGATCCAGCCCTCGCGCCGCCGCGATGGCTTTTTCCAGGCTGAGTAGCGCGAACAGCACGCTGCTGTAGTCTGAAATCATCCCTGCGATCCCACCATCGAGAAAACCGGCTGTCATCAATCCATAATTCTTGGCAGTGGGATCGGCAAGGGTTTGTTCCCTGGTTTTTTGCAGCCAAATCAAACCTCTTTGAATTTCGTCAAAGTGGCGCGCAAGCCAAATCTTGTTGTTGGTCAATTCCACGTACCAGCACGCCACGAACATGAACAAGGCAGTTTCCGAAAGTTGCGGATGGGGCTGCATCACACGAATCTGACCGTTGGCTTGTTGGTAAAGAGGGGCAATCTCGATGTAGCGCCGCACCGTGGCGGTATCGCCCAGAATCGCCAGCGGCTCTCCCATGAAGAGAATATCATACAAGAACAATCCGCGATAAACACTGGGGCCGGGCTGAAATTGCGGCACGCCGCCAACGACGTCGGCAATTTGATACATGTTGCGGAGGTTGGCATCGAACACATATTGCAAGCCGCTATCCGGCAACAAGACTTTTCCAAATGAAATGCGCGCTGCAGTTGTCCACCAGTCACGCGTGCGCCGGCGCGCACGCAGCAAATCGGGAAGGTCGCGAATATGCTCGCGCTCTTTGCGGCCGTGTACAACGATTAATTCGGCGTGCTGCGTTCCGGCGGGAAGCTCCAGAATCCATTGCCTGTCTTTTTGTTGAGCAGCAATCGCTGCCGGACGCGATAGCAAATACGGCAGGCCGTCAGTCTTGAGCATGCCCGTGGTCGAATCATAAACAAGCTTACGTGGGGTGCTCACGGAGATGATTGGTTTGGCATCACTTCCGTTGAAGTCGGCAAGCAGCGCATCGAGGCGAGGTGTTGGAGCTTGCCATTCCATCTCGCGGCCGCAATCAAAATAGACCTCGGCCTTGGTGGAAAGCTCGCCACGCAGAATGGCTTCGGCAGAAATTTGGGCTTGCTCTGGAAAAATCCAAAATCCATTCAAATAGACATTCGGATCGGGGCTGCTCGGAGAGGCGTGTACTTCAATCGCCAGCTCACCATCGCTATTTTGATCATGCCCGTCGAAAAGAAAAACATAGGGAAGATTCTTTTTGTCATCTTGCACAGGATCAATAGTTCGCGGTGTCGCGCCTTCGACGTGTAGCTCCATCAACCGGGCACCCTTGCTTTTTCCGCCTTCACAAGTCCCCAAAGCGACTTGTTTCCTGGCGCCTTTGGCAACACGCACGCGATATTGCAGTGGGCGAATCGTACCCCACGCCACATTACGGAAAGCGGGATCGGCATCCACGATCGGCGCGGCCCATGCAACAGCGCCGGCAAGGCCATGCAACCGCCGTACGGTGCCATCATCATAGTCGCTGGCGGGCTCATACGGCTGTTCGGGAACGAGCGCAAAAGCTTGTTGCCGCATGCGCAAATCACCATGGCCGAATTCGGTTACAGCAATGGGCACGCGTGCATCTTCGAAATACTGGCGCGTGACAGGAAGTACAGTATCTTTCACGCCGAAACTGATTTCTGTCAACGGCACGGAATACGGGCCACCGGGCCCGAAATCATAGCCCAGACCACCACGTGTGGTAACGACGGTCTTCACCCAATCGTATGGCAGGCAAATGGCGGAGTAATGGCGCACGGGTGAAAAGCTGAAATCGACTTTTCGATCTTGGCCTTGTGCCGTAAACGTCATGAAAAGAAGCGTTGATGACACAATATGTTTTGGGATGCGCCTCATGGCGGTGTCGTTAGTGCCTAAACGGTCAGATTTGAGTAAAAAAAGCAAAGAAATTTCCTAAGACCCAGTAATAAATAGTTTGACCTGCTGAAGGTCTTTCTTTGCGAAATCTCTGCGCCTTTGCGTCTTTGCGTGCGCTTTTCTTTTTGGTTGCGGGCGCAAGCCCCTTTCGGATCTATCCGCGTTATGTAAAACTATTTCTTTCCCCGGGCAAAAACGATTCCCGCAATGAACTGTAAGGCTCGATTATGGGAACCACCGGGGCCTTCAAAATTGTGTTCGAGCTTGCTCAAGCCATAGTCGTATCGCCCTTCAAAAAAGACCTCTTTGTTGCCAAGCACAATACTCAGCCCGCCACCAAATACGATTCCTAAATCAAGCGTTTCCCTGCCATCCGTATCATCAGTGACGAAAGTCTCTCCTGCAACTTTTGATTCATATTTAGAGCTCAACAAAGTTCCAGCAGCAGGCCCGGCCAGCACAAAAGGTCGGATCGCACCTTTGCTAAGCAACGAGTACTTGAACAGCGCTGGAAGCTCGAGATAGGAGAGTTTCGAAACGAATTCAACATGTCCAGCTACCTCATCTTCATAGCTTCTTTTGACGCCTTTTTGTAAATACATCGGTTGGAATTGCAGTGCCAGTCTCCCACTCAAGCGATATTGCAATACGCCGCCAATGGCAATAGTGGTACGTGGGGAAATGTCCGTGAAGGGATCTTCAAACCATAAATCAATAGTGGTACGATTTACACCGATTAGCCCACCCCAGTGACTCTGAGCCTGTGCGCCGGTTACCAAGGCAAAAGCTCCGATCGCAAGCAATGAAGCAGCGAATCTGTTCATACACCAACCTTTCTCGGTTTAACAAGGATTAGCGATTTTCGATTTACGATTGCCGATTTAACCTGACTATGTCACATTTGGAATTACACCGCAGATAAATGCAGAACACGAAGAACGCAGCGCGGGATAGAGACGCTAGTGCCTTAAGAGTCAAATCTTTGCAAAAAAAGCAAAAACATTCACGCAAAGACGCAAAGGCGCAGAGATTTCGCAAAGAAAAACCTTCAAAAGGTCAAACTGTTAATTACTTGGTCTTTGGAAGACTCTGCGTATTCTTTGCGTCTCTGCGTCTTTGCGTGCGCTTTTCTTTTTGGCTGCGGGCGCAAGCCCCTTACGGGTTTATCCGCGTTGTGTTCAAGCAGAGATTATCCTTGTGAGACTTTGCGGATAATCTGACATAGTCAAGTTAAAATCTGTCGATTTATGACAGTTTTAGGCTGATTGGGGCTGGTTGCAGCTCCTGAGTGCCGTTTCAAGATACCCAAAATGCTCGAGCAATGCCACAGCGCCAAGCTCCTGCAGCAGAGAATCAACTATATTCTCAAATCTGGTTTCTTGCCAGCGGCCAATGGAGCGATCGTTCATGGTTTGCGCTAGATTGAACCAGGCAATGCTCTCTTTCACCCGTGCAGAATCTGGATACCGAAGAAATGCGTCAGTATATTCTTCCTCAATAAATTCACAAATGCGCCGTATGGTCGCTTCGTAATTTCGCACTAAATCTTCATAACGAATGGTAAGTACTTGCGGATGCTTTTCCAAGCGCTGGCCCGCGGCGACGTCCATGACCCAACGATGCGGCGTGATCCAATAGCGCGAGGCCTCTCTGGGATGCACGGAAGTCACGACGTCGCGGCCATCGCGCACAATGTGAATGAGCCGCGCCTGCTTGCCGAAATGGCGAAGAATGCGCTCGAAGTAGATCACATTGCGCGGCGTTTTTTCACACCAGCGGGTGCAGCTTTCTGGAATTTCGTGTGCGAGCAAATACTCGTGAATTTTTTCAAGCTTGAACGGCGTGTCAAGGTTCGGGTTCTGGTTGTACAGACCGTCCTCGCCGTAACCGTCCGGGCACAGCGCCGTGGTCTCAATGTCAATCGCAAATATCTTGGGATGGCAAGATAGTATGGAAAGCAACAATGTCGTTCCCGAGCGGCCGCAGCCACCAATTACGATCGGGCGATTGCCGAGTTCCAGAATACGCTGCATCATTATTCCGTCCACGGATCAAAGAGAATTTTGATGGCCTTCTTGTCACGCAATCTCGCCACGCCTTCAGCATAAGATCGCAAAGGCATCTTGCGGCTGAGCAGCGCCGCAAGTCGCAGCTTGTTTTGCAAAACAAGTTGCAAAGCACGATCGGCGGCAGCGCGATTATGTGCGCCATAACCCAACAACGAGAAGCCGCCATACCAGTGGGAGGCGCCGAAATTCACATCCTCGCGCAAGACTCCAAAAATTGCTACCGTCTTTTGCGTACGTGCCATCAATGCTTCAATCGAAACTTTCAAACCGGTCGTATCCAACGCCGTATCCAGTGCTGCCGGGCTTTTGCGATCGGCTGGAAGAGCGGCGTCATCCGGCGTAAACGTGAGATCGGCGCCGAGTCGCTCTGCCAACGCACGGCGCTCGGGCAAGGGATCAATGCCGATCACTTCGCGAGCGCCATAAGCCCTTGCCATTTGCACCGCAATCAATCCGCCCGGACCCAGGCCGGCAATGCCAACACGCTTGCCGGCGACACCCTCCAGATGCGCGAGCTGATCGAATGAGACTTGCACACACATCGCCAACTCCAACGGCGCAATCGCAGCAATCTGAAGCTCCTCCGGAATGGGCATTACATTTTCAGCCGGTAAAGCCGCAAATTGTGCATAGCAGCCTTGCCGCGCTGGTCCGGCATCACGCCAAGCCGCCACTCGTGCACCCACTTTGAGGTTCTTCACTTCGCTTCCCAGTTCGACCACCTCGCCCGCCGCTTCGTGCCCCGGCTGTCCAAGGTGGTAGGGATAACTCATGACAAATCCTGGGAACATCGGCTCGCCGTCCATGATGTGCAAATCCCACTGCGGACAGGTGGTGATGCCTTCGACTCGAATGAGCACTTCCTGGGGTTGCGGTCGCGGGATGGGCGCATTGCGCCATTGCGCACGGCCCGGCGAAACAATTTGCAGAATACGCATGTCGTGGGTATTCATGAGCGCATCATTCCCAATCTAGAATCACGCCCAGGACCGGTTCACTCTTACTTTGAATAAGCCGCCAGGCTACGGCAGCCTGGTGGGCTGGGAAATGATGCGTGACCAGAGGAAGCGTTTGCAGGTTGCCGGCAGCAATCAGATCGATGGTTTTGTCCATACGCGGTCTTGTCGCTCCCGAGGGCAAATGAATGGAGAGCTCTTTGTAACGGAGCGGTTGAACCGCAATCTGATCCTCCGTGCCATAAAAACCGGCAGAAACGAGGTGGCCATCGCGCTGCATCACCCCGAACAGATCATTCAACAGTTGCATGTTCCCCACCGTGTCAACACCCATCTGAATGCCGCCGGGAAAAAGCTTGTGCACGGCCTTTTTCCAATCTTGTTGGGTAGCGTTGATCGTGTGCCGCATTGGCCCGTCGCCAAAATAGCGCAGGCGATTTTCGTGCCGGCCCACCATGGCGACGTTTGCCCCACGCCACGCCAGTGTTTGCGCGGTCCACTGACCGACCAATCCGTCCCCAATCACCACTGCGGCTTCGCCAGTGTCAATGCTGCCGCGTGTGCCGCAATTATAGCCGACTTGCGTCAACACCAAACCCGAGAGCGCCAACGCCTCAATCGCTGAGGGCAGCTTCCAAATCTGCGCGCGCGAGGTAACAGAAGGTGAAACGTGTCCGGCGCGGGTGTCATATAAGCCTTCAACCTTGCCAAAAAGCGCAAAAAACAGTTTCACCCACGGCGATGTCATGGACCGCTGCGCCAACCCATTCCGCCACGCCTACTTTTTGATACCCGGCAATAATGGGAAACGGCCAGGCATCGCCGGCGCGATAAGGCGTATCGCCATCAATGCGCTCGCCGCGCAAAAATGAGCCCTCCGTGCCGTTGCTGATCCATGAATGCGTGAGGCGCACGACCACATCGTCCGGGCCGGGATCAGGACAATGGACTTCCATAAACTCAACCTGGCGAGGCGCGCTGAAGACAACGGCCTGGGCTTTCATCGTGGACTTTCAAGCTTTCTAGTGGCTTGACATGGGACGCAAGCAATCGATACCGGCTTGTTTGAAAAGAGGTACGCTGTGTTCCCAGCTCCACGCCAACGCTTCCAACCGCTCTGGAGCGGGGATCATTTGCTTGCAAGACTCACTTCAAAATTCATACCCTAAAGTGAGGCTCAAAGTGTAAAGCGCTGTTTCATCCTGGAGTGGAAAGATCTGATGCGTTTTGATCAGAGGGAGTTTGAACTTTGTCTCAATCAGCCAGTGATCGACAAAAACTCCGACACCGAAATCCCAACTGGGATAGAACCATGTCTGCGCCGGCTCTTCTGACAAATAGACAAAGTCATAGCTGAAATGCGGCTCCTGATTCTCTTCCACGCTTTGAAGATCGTATGTCGTCCTATCCGTGACCACAACGGAAATCGACGGCCCGGTTGAAACGTTGTAGAAAAGATTCCCGTGCAGATTTTTCCTGAAAAACAAACCTTTGGGCCAAAAACTTCCCCATCGATGCAGCCTTGCTCTCAGGATCAACGTTTAAGTAATAATTGTTCCATGCACGCGTTGTTTGTGCATAACCCCAGTTTGCAGAAATCAGAACCAAGACAAGGCTTGGGGTAAAAACAAAGCTTTTCATTGGTCCGGTCCCCTATCACTCCCAGACAGTGCCTTCGGGAGTTGTGGATTATCTAGTCCCAGAGCGAAAAAATCGCCAAGCGGTGCTTCGACGGAAGGCTCGGCCTCACCGTCCCAATAGAAACGCAGGATGCAATCGCGATAGGCCTTGGCATCCGTAGTGATCCAGATATGTTGGATCACTCCCGGGCCGGTGATGTCCGCCAGTGTCGTAGTTTGTTGCGCCGGCAAGGCTATGCACGGCCGTGCCTTCCAACCCTTGCCGAGCGTGAAGGCGGCGTTTTTCGGATCAAGGGGCACGGCCCACGCGCCGCCGGATTTTTCGCCGGTGGGATTTTCGGCAGAAATAGAGCGCGTGCGGGCAGAGGTAATAAGGGGCAGACTTGCGAAATTGATAAAATCATTCATGTTCAAAGAGAGGCCAATGGCCAATCAGTTTATTGCATGTTCAATGTGTGCAGAAAAAGCACCAACGCTAAGACCACGAAGACACCAAGCCACAAAAAAATCGCGGTGTCTTCGTGCCTTAGTGGTCAAGAATTGGCTGGCTCTGTGATGTTTGCGACTCTGCATTTGTGCGCGAAAACTTTGCCTTTTGCGGTTCGCTATTTGCTTTTTTGCTCAACTTCTTTTACCCGCACCTCGCGCGCGGTCTGCTTCATCTCATTCCACGGAAAACGCCGCGGGGTGAGGCGCCTCTTTTGCTCAACGCCAAAGCCCAAAATGTATGCGCGGCGTGCAATGTCAGAACGATTGGGCGGTGTGTAATGCAGCGTGCGGGAAGCATGCACCGTTGCACCACCCGGCGGCAGCGGGCAGGCAACAGCCTTGGCAAGATCAACATGCGTCATGTCAACTTCCAGGCCGTGAATGCGCGGATCATTGTTGATGGAATGATGCGGCAAGACTTCGAGGCGGTGGCTGCCGGGGATAAAATACATGCAACCATTTTCCGGAGTGGCTTCTTGCAGCGGCATCCAAAAACTGCCTTCGTTATAGTCCAACTCGGGATTCCAATATGCCTCGTCCTGATGCCACGGCGTTTCCGCACCGTGTCGCGCCGGCTTGAAAATCGCGTGCTCGCCCTTGTAAGATGAAGTTGGGCCGAAGAGCTGTTGTGAGATCGCCAAAGCATTGGTGCGATAGAGCGTCTGCGCCAGCTGCGGCGCGTATCTTACCGGCATGAGAATTTGCGGCAGCGCTGGGGTTGCACCTTCCTCGTCTGCACCGGCCAGATCGAATTGGTTGCCATCCTCACGGCCAGCTTGCCGGGCAAACAACGCGTCATAAATCTCACGAATGTGCGCAACTTCTTCAGGCGTCGTGATGGCAGGAATTACCAGATAGCCTTCGCGATGGAAGAAGTCGATTTGATCTTGTGTTAGCTGGATGATCGATTCGGGCATCTTGTTTTTCCCAAATGATGACGTCGGGACGATTTGGGGCGACCCGGCGCGTAGGGGCGACCCGGCGGGTCGCCCCTACAATCTATTTCGCCACTTCCTCCTCCCAATACCGCAGCTTGCCCACGCCCGGCTGGTCCGGGCTGCCATCAAAATTCAATCCGAATTCCGAGGGTGCTTGTTCGTGCAAGATTCGATCTTTGTAAAGAATCTTCACGCCACCGGAAAAAGCGAAATGAATTTTGCTCCGCTCTTCCACGACGAACAAGTGATAGGCATCGGTCTCATAATCGCCATAGGTCGTTTTACCGGACTCATAAGTGTACTTGGGGCGGCGCCAATCGCGAACCAGCTCCGCCTGTAAATCCAGCTTTGCGCCGATGACGTATTTTTTTTGCGGCGTGTTGATTGAAATGCCAACCGCTTCGGGATAGTTCGAAACATTCAGCATCGCGATTTGCCGGCGATACTTTTCAGGATCGTCATTCTGGTCATGCGGGATTAAGACCGTAACGAAAACCTGTAAATCGCCGAGAAAACCGTGCCGCCCGATGAGCTGATAGACGGCTTTCTCCCGCTGCCAATAGCGCATGTGCGTTTCCACACCCTCTTCCAGGTGCGCGCGCTCGGGGAAAAAGATCAAGAGCCGCTCGCCCCCGCCCACGGGCAGGGTTTGCAATGAATCGTACGTGGTATCATACCAACCTTCGCCCTGGGCCAGGATTTTGCGCGTGTGCCAGAGATTGGCCAGCGTCAGATACGTATCCTTTTTGAAACGGATCGCATCGAAAACAACGAACCAATCCAGCTCCTTGACATAATTGATGATGCGGTCGGCCTCGTAGCCGAGATGATCATCGATCAAGCGCGTGCGGGAGAAATCAAAATGTTCGAGCGTGAGAAAATCGATCTTCTGCGTTCGCACCGGCCGGTACGCGCCGGAGTTGCGAAAAAAATCGAGCAGACTTTGCCCGGGAACAGCTGCGCGTTCCGGCGAGGCAAAGCGATACTGCCCCTGCTTTTGCCCCAACGCGATTTTCCCGTCGCGCGCCACGACGCGGTTGTGAAAATAGTCCGCGCGATAGGCGCCAAACGGGCCGCTGGGCATAAAGTCACGATAGCCGCCGTCGTGCAGCAACATGGTATTGTTCTTCATGAGCAACACGATGCTATTCTCGTCGGAATTCCCGTGGTGCATTTTTTCTTCTTCCACGGGGATGGTATTGCGCAGGTATTCCCGAAAGAGCCAGCCGCCGTCGCCTTCGTCGCGGTAGTTCAACAGCAAGTACGTGCTGTTGTGATGCCAGCCATTGCGCAGCACGATCTTTTTGCCGACGATATCTTCAAGCACTTCCTGACTGCCGGAAGACGGCGCTACAGCGGGAAGAGAAAAATCAGCCCAGCGATAGGCATCCGAGAGCGCCAGCGCATTGAACACGCCTTTGCGCTCGGGCAAAGGCTGGAGATATTTGCGAAAATATTGCGCTGCGGCCCAACGCAAACGCGGATCTTTGTACGTTGCCGCGCCCTTTTCAAAAAACGGAATCATGCGTTCCCAGCCGCCGCCCCAATTCGCATCGCCAAAATCCGGCACAATGCCGGCCGGGCTCATGAGGCCGAGAAAGTATTGGAAGTAATAATTCATGACCGGCGTGCGATACAGGCTTTCGTCCTCGCGCACGTCGCTGGCATACGCGAGCAACGAATAGAGCCAAACCGCATGATAGCCGGTGGCGTCTTCGATTTCCCACTGGCCCCAATTGTCATTGGCAATCGCATTGCCCATTGCCAGCCATTTGCCGCGGTGCGGATGGTCCGGCAAGACTCTCGCCGCGAAGAGCAAGCCCTCGGCACGCAGCATCGCGCGGTTCATCGGTCCCCATTCTTGGAAGGTCACGAAAAAATCGCCGCTTTCGGCGATGTTCTGGTCTATGATTTGGCGTTCGCGCGGGCTGAGCAGCACGTGCTTCTGCAGAATGGCGTAGGCGTGAATGTACTTGCTGAAGGTGAAAATATTCGGAAGCGCAGGCAGCCCTTGGGCGTACTGTGCCTGGGTTTTCTGAAAATCCGGCGGGTACGCTTTTTTGTGTTCGGCATAGTGCAGCAAGACGGAGCGGGCACGATCCAAATACTTTGCCTCGCGGTTGACTTCGAAGAGATTGGCAGAAAGGGCGGCGAGATAGACTTCATTGCCCGGCGGGAGATAACCGAACACATTGTTGACGTCGATGCTCTTACGCCAGCGTTCGCGTTCTGCTTCCAAGTTCTGCCAGCCGTCTTCGGCGGCCGGCACGATATAGGCAAGATATTCATCCCTGGAGACGGCATTTGGTTGGGATGAGGCATTTGACAACAAATTCAGCAGCGAAAGAACCAGCGCCATTTTTTTCATGAGCATTTCTCTGGTTTCATCTCAATCTGTCATGCTGTAAGCATCTTCCCCAGGTTTGGTGCAGTCCTCATGGGAAGATGCTTACAGCATGACAGAAAACAGCGGCTTTGAGGGCTAACTTAACATTGTCAAGCTAAGTGGTAATCTCAAACTCTGGAATCATCTCCGAATCCAAAATACGGCAAGACAACTGGCGCGAGGAACCGTTTAGCTGAATCACAAACTCTCGTGCACCCGCGGGAGAAATCTGAACTGCGCTGGGCGTATCGCCTTTGCGCACGGGCTGCAAAACCGTAACCAAAAACGATTCCAAACCCGGAGTCTGGGTGCTGACTTCGGCAAATGGATGCTTCGCGGCATTCTCTTCTGGGATGGGCAGTCGCTGCACCTCGACGCCGAGACCGTTCTGGCTGGCCGCGAAGGCATGCAGTTCCGCACGCGGGCGGAGGGTTTTGAAGCCATTGCGCTCCGCCACGATGCTGCCCTTGCCATCCAAATTATAAGCAAAAAAACGGGCCTGTATCCGTGAGGTCTGCGCGGTTTTGATAACCTTGTCCAGCACCAAAACAGCGGGCACCTCGTGGAGAACAAGCACGGTGCGCGTCACCGATTTCACGTCAGGCGTCACCAATTGATACGCCGGCGTGGCGTCACTCGTCCAAAAGAAATATCCCGAGCGCTCGCCTTTGCGAATGATGCGGGCCACGGCTTGCGAGGGATTGGTACCCTCCGAGCCGTCGTGATATTGATGCGGCTTGCCATCGATCAACAGCGCACTGTGCCCCAGTGTGGTGCGCATCATCCAGCTCGGATCGCTGAAACTGTACGGCGGACGATAAGGATCGACAATGAGGTGCTCGCCAAAACATTTTACAATAATGCTATTGCGATCGGCATGCTCGTGATTCGAGGGGCCGCCGCTGCGCATCGCCACGACCAAATCCTCTGCTTGATAACCCGTGCGCGCCACGATCCAATCCAACTCCGAATGCCACAACTGTGGACCTGGTTGCGGCGCTTCAGCATGGAGTTGTGGTTGATGCCATATCAGGGCCCATTCATCCAATTCCCCTCCCAAGTTTTCCGCAAACCACGAAGCCTGGCCGTCGTGATAGCGCGCAGCAATCCACATGGGCATGGAGGTACGTTTGGGCTTGCCCGCCTCGCCGGATTTCACGTTGCCATTGTCTCCAAAGTTCACGATTTCGTAAACATCATCCTGCACGGGCATCGACATACCGTAGACGTAATCCAGGTAACCCGGCCAGTTGATCAAATCGTGCAAATCCGCGCGCTGAAAGCGATGCAAAATGGACGTGGCCTGCGCGAGATGCAATGCCGTGTAATGCGCGTAAGAAACGCCTTCATTATATGAGCCATCGCGCGCGAAGAGATCGCGAAACGTGCTGAGGCTGAAGATCGCCTGTTCGATCCAGCGTTCGGTTTTTTCGCTTTTACCGAATTGCCGTTGATAGGCAACCGCACCCATGGCCAGCGCCGAAGCCGGCACTGCCTTGAGATTGGTCTTGTCCAGAATATGCGGCCAGTTGCTCATGTCGATACGATCACCGGGACGATGCTCGAAGTACGTGCTGGTTTTGTCCATGCTCCAGCCTACCACGCGCTCGGGATAACGCATGCCATAGAGGCTGCGAAAGCAGGGTTCGCAACCACGCTCACCCATGGTCTCCAGCCAGCTCGCACGCTCCTTTTCCTCGACAAAATCTCCGAGCCAATCCGTACACAGAGCGGCGGCCAATATTGAGCTCGAGGCGCGTTGAATGCCGATCACATCCTTGCCCGCTTCCAAAAAATAGTCCCATTTCGGAAATTTCATCATCGTGCGAACGCAATCCGCTGCCAGCCTGGCCGCTTCTTTATCCTCTGTCATCGCATAATAGAAAGCCAATTGTTGGGCGGATTCGCTGAGGCGTGAAATGTGATAGAGGTGATCGTTGTAGCGCACTTCAGATTTGAGAAATTGGCGTTCTTTGGCACGATTAAATGCCGCCAGGCGTTGGCGCAGGGGAGCGAACAGTGGATTTCCGGCGAAGGCCGTGCACATATTGGAGAGGCGTGCTTCATCAAAAAACAACTCGAACGAAAGCTTTGTGCTGGGCGTTGTGAACCTTCTGCGCGGCAACGGCAAGAGCAGGGCCGGCAAAGACAAAAACGCGAGCTGGAGGAAATCGCGGCGGGAGGGCATGGGCGC
Source organism: bacterium (assembly GCA_050732395.1). Classification (GTDB taxonomy): domain Bacteria; phylum Zhuqueibacterota; class Zhuqueibacteria; order Zhuqueibacterales; family Zhuqueibacteraceae; genus JBIOXB01. The sequence goes on along the minus strand of JBOHQX010000043.1, from coordinate 41,359 downwards.
GTTCTCGCTATTTTGATGATGACACCTTGGTCTTATGCAAATGAAATTTGACTGTCATTCAGCAGGAATCTTGGTGAGAGGCGTTTCCGGCTCCTCTTACCAAGATTCTTGCAGAATGACACAGTTACTATTTTTTTAACGTTACTTTATCCTCCCAATACCTCCACTTCACAAACCCCACGCGATCGGGCGCGCCGTCGAGCTGTAAACCGTGGGTGTTGGGTAAGGCTTCCATCAGTGCTTTACCTTTGTAAAGCACCTTCAAAACTTCGGAGGCGGAATATCTCATTTCATTGCCGGAAATTGTGGCGAAAAGAAAATGTGCATCGGTCTCAAAATCACCGTAGCGCACGCGCCCCGCTTCCCAGGTGTAGCGCGGGCGAATATTCTCACGCACCACCTCGGAGCTCAAATCCAGCTTCACGCCAAGAATAGAGACGGCGTTGTTTTCCTTGATCTCAACGCCGACGGCACGCGGAAAATCCGGCATCGGCATCAGGCGCAGTTCCTGCACATGTGCAGCCGCATTTGCCGTGCTTGGCATGGGCATAAGCGCCGTCACGAAAACTTCGTAATCGCCGGCGCGGTAGTGGCTGGATAGCGTTTGATAAATGGCGACTTCATCTTGATAGTGTCGCCTTTCGTCGTACGTGCCCACGGTCTTGGCACGATGCTCCAGGAATTGAATGAGCAGGTGTTGATCTTGGGGCAGCGCAAGCGTGCCGATGGAATCCATCGAGGTCACGAAAAAATGATCGCCCTGCTCGTGGATTTTGCGCGTATGCCAAAAATTGGTGAAGGTGTAGTAATCGGTTTGTTGCACTTCTACCGCGTCAATCACAATGAACAGATTCTGCTTCTTGAGATATGTAATCACCCGATCCCAGGCATAGCCCAGTGCCTCATCGTGCAGGCGCGTGCGGCTCATGTCGACGTCGCGCAGCGCGAGAAAATCGATCTTCTGCGTGCGCACCGGACGATAGGCGCCGGAGTTGCGCACAAATTCCTGCACGGATTGCTGCACATCACGTTTGTTCTTCCGCACCACCAGCCGATTGTGGAAATAATCCGCGCGGAATTGGCCGTACTTTCCGCTGGGCAAGCCGTCTCGATAGCCGCCGTCATGCAACAGCACCGTGCCGCCGGACATGAGCAGCGAAATATCATTCTCATCCGAATGTCCGTGGTGCATCTTTTCTTCTTCCACCGAAATGGTGTTTCGCAGAAACTCGCGATGTACGAAACCGCCCTCGCCCTCGTCCCGATAGTTCAGCAACAAATAAGTGCTCGACGGCTCCCAGCCATCACGGAAAACGATCTTTTTGCCGACGACGTCATCCAAAACTTCCTGGCTCAGCGACTTCGGCATTTGCGCCATCAGGGATTCATTCGTCCATTGATAGGCCAGGGCGAATGAAGACCCGGCGCCGGTGCCGGCTTGCGGATAAAGCGCCATGGCCTTCTCAAACATGCGCTCTGCGATCCATTTCAATTCCGCATCGTGATAGCGGTCCGCCAGGCGCTCGAACACTGCAATGTAGCGATCCCACGACGGATTCCAATTCGCATCGCCGAAATCCGGAATATTGTACGCGGGTGTAAAGAGTCGCTTGAAGTACTCGGCATAATAGCGCATCACAGGGGAATCATAGAGCTGTTCATTGCCACTGATTTCGGCATACGTAAAAAGTGAAAGCAGCCAAACGGGATGGTAAATGCTCGCGTCTTCAATCTCCCATTGTGTAAGATTGTCGCTGGCGATGGTCTCGGCCATCTGCTTCCACCGGCCCGCCTGGGGATGCTTGGGCAGGGCGAGATAGCCGTAATACAAGCCTTCCGCACGCAGCATGGCACGATTGTGCGCGCCCCATTCGGGAAAGTGAAATACAAAATTCAAGCTGTGCGCAAGCTCGGCTTCGATTTTGGCCTTGGTTGCATCTGAAAGCACACCACTGTCGCGAATACGCAAATAGGCGCGCACATAGGGCGGCAGAAAGAAAAAATTCGCCAGCGCCGGAATGCCGTTCACATATTCGGCGCGCGTTTGGGCATAATCCTTGGGATAAGCCGTGCGCAAATCGCCGTATTCGGCCAGCAATTGCGCGGCGCGCTCGGCGTGCACTTTTTCACGCGTTTCTTGAAATAGAAAGCCCAACACATCGGCGAGATAGATGGGCTCGGCCGGCGAGTTGTAGCCCCACAAGGTGCTGGGGTTGACGTTGGCTTTCCATTTGGCAATGGCATCGGGATGCTGTTGCCAGGCCTGTTCGGCTGCGGTCTTGATGTAAGTTAGATATTTTGATTTTTGAGGCTGTGCGAGCACGGATTGGATTGCAATCATGAGAAGAATGAGTGGCAATCTGAGTGAAAGAATCAAAAAATGAATGTGAACTCGTCGGCTTGAGGGGAAGTTTCGCTGCATAGTACTTCAACGTTGAGTCGGCGCGACCTCCAGAAATGTCATGCTGAAAGCATCTTCCCCAGGTTTTGGTGCAAGCCTCTTGGGAGGATGCTTATAGCATGACAGATTGAGATGGCGCGAGTTTGACTTGACATTGTCAAGATAGTTACCAATAAAGAAAGTCGCCAAAGCCCGAAAGCTCAAGAGCATTTAGAGGTCTTCGGCGGCTTTCAACCAACAAAAAATGCTCCCACGGCGGCGCTCAACCCTGGGAGCATTGAGAAACAGCATGCGGTTACAGCTCAGAACGAGACATTGATCGAAAAGCGGTGGGTGTTATCCAGAATGCCGAATTCAGTAAAGGCGTAATCAACCAGAATGCGGTTTTCACCCATCGGAACTTTCACGCCGGCGCCCAGAGAAATGCCTTCCTCCGTGCGCGGGGCGTCGATAATGCGCTGATCGAATTCGTTGCGCTTGGTGTCGGTAACGCCGGAATAGTTGAATTTCCAGCCGCCGCGCACCGAAACCTTTTCGTTGAAGGAGTACTCGCCACCCGTGAAGATCATTTGATCAGCGTCCTGCGGCTTGGTGGCATCCACCATCAATTTGACGTTGTTTTGCTCATTGTGTATCACATCAATGGATGCGCCGACGCTAAACACCAGGGGCAAGGCTGCAAAGGCGTCATAAAACTTAATGTCCTTGCCGAGATTGTTGAGGCGTGCGCCTATGATGGCGTTGCGAAAGCCAATCTTGTACGTGGAGCCAAAATCAAATGCAAAGCTCGAGGCGCTGGCTTCATCAATACTTTGCCGGATCATTTTAACCGACGCGCCGATTGCCAGCCGGTCCGTGAAATTGCGGGCCCAGGTGGCTTGCAGCGCGAGATCGAGATAACTGTAGGTGGCGCTGGTTTGCGTATCAAACGGCTCGAAGGTTGCCAACAAAAAGCTCGGCACGGCGTCGCGATCGGCGGGAATGTCGGAAACGCCGAGCGCAATAAAACCAACGCCGAACGTGCCCAGGCTGCCGACATTATGCGCAATCGCGCCGGCGGTATGAGAGAGGTCGGCGATCCAGCGATTGTAAGTGAAAGTCGCCTGCCATTGCTCGTTGCTCAGGGCGATGCCGGCTGGGTTCCAGAAGATTTGATTGACGTCGTCCGTAAGCGAAGTGGTGGCAGATCCCAATGCGACCGCACGCGCGCCTACGCCGACTTTCAGAAATGCCGCGCCCGTGAGTCCGGTTTTTCTCACCTGGCCGTAACTCAAACCGGCGGCGAAAACCACCAGCACCAACGCTGCGAGGAGGCGTTTTATGAGATTCATGTTTTTTCTCCAAAATGAATGTTGCCGTAGCCTCCGCCCCTTGCGGGCGGCTCATGAAGCGAAAAATTGAGCACTTCAAACAGTGCCCCACAAGAGGGCAGGACTACGTGCCATATAGAAACCACTACCTCAAAATCGAGAAATGCCCGGTCTGTTGACCACCGGGATATTCTGCCACGTAAATGTACAAGCCGCTGGTGACTTCGATGCCGTCCTTGGAGAACATGTCCCAAAAGATCGTGCCGTCGTTGGGGTTCGTGCCGGTGAATTCAAGCACATCAATCACCTGGCCGGAAACGTCGAAGATCGTGATCTTGGTGTTGGTCGGCAAGTTGAAGAATAGAATCTTGTGTTCCAGACCGGTGTCGTGCAACGCCTGTTTCTTGTACGGATTGGGCTTCACCCGCACCTTGAGCTCGCCGGAACTCAGCGCTTCGGCGTCCGGCAGCGGCGCTTTGAGAACAAAGCTGGCGCCTATGGTTTTCAAGCCCTCCGCAGCTTTCGGGAAGAAGGAGTTGGCCGTGGCAAAGTGATACGTGCCTTCCCACAAGCCGCTGCGGCCGTTCCAATTGTTTTTGTGAGTTTCTAGACTTGTAAAAGGCTTGCCGGCGATGGAACCACTTTCGTTGTCGTACGCCGCGACATAGTACCAATAGGTATAGCCAAATGTCACCAGCTCATCCGTGTCTTCGAAAACGTACCTGTATTGACTCGCATCTGTGCCTTGATTCAGATAATTTCCAACCTCGGCTTTGGGGATGATCTTGATGAGCTTGTATGGGCCCCAAGCATTTGGGTCCTGTACACTATAGAATGTCGGTGCGCTGATGTTGGGATTGTTGGGCCGGCCCAGCGCGGCCAGCTCGGCATCCGTGGGCTTCTCTTTGGTCTGCAAATGATAGGTCTCCAGAATGCGGGAGCCCAATTCGAGCGAACTGATGCGCGGGAAGGCGGTGGTGCGATAGATTTTATATCCCGCAAAATCGGCTGCGGTTTCCGCACGATTATCCCATTTCACGTTCACTTTCACGCCCACACTCGGCTCGATTTTGATTTCCGGCGTCGGTGGGGGCTCGGGCACGGTCCAGTTGTTTTCGTACGCCCATTGTGCTGCTCTACGCGATTGCCGCGCGCCTTGCAGACGGAAGCCATTGTATTCGATCATGACCAGGTTGATGGTCTCGCCGACATCAAGCGAGAATGGGCCAACACCGACGTAGAAATCGCCGTCGAACCCGTGCTGGAAGGAATAGCCTTCGGTCCAGTCATCCTTGGGATCGGGATTGCCCAATTCCCAATTTTGATGCCACGTGCCATTATACTTCATGCTGCCGTTCGGACGGCCGCGTTGGGCTTCAGGTTTCACGATGTTGACGAAGGACAAGGGGTCACCGGCCGTATAAGGCTGAGTGGTATCAAACCAATTGGGATCGGGCCTCATTTCGAATCTGGTGCGATCCCATACTTTTCCGCCACTGGCGTAGAAGTTTCCCATGGAGAGCACATGGTTTTCCCAGGCATTGTGGTCATTGTTACCATATCCCTTGCTCACCGAAGTGAACCAGCCACGCTGCCTGCCCGTGCCTACGGGAGGGCTGTCATAAATAGTCCTCTTATCGGCTTGTGCCACGCTGCTGCCTGACATTGGCACAGCGCCTTGTTTGACTGAAATCCAGTTGTGGCCAACGTAGAAATCTTGATACCAGCGGCGGCCGTTCATGGTATTGCCCAGTGGTCGGCTGCCGTCGGCTCCCCACAACGTAGTCGCCTGTCCTCCGGAGGCCGTCGTGAACGTTCTGGTCGTCGTTAGTGTTGAGGGCGTTGGCCCGGTAAAATTCACTGGTACATCCCAAGGATCGCCATTTTCATCTGGAGTGGCATCGTAACCTTCGGTAGGGCCGGTAAAAAAGCCGCTGGCGCCACGCACACCAGCGAGGGAATTGGTCATGCTGTTGATGGGCTCGCTGCGCATGTTCAAAACCAGACAGTTGATGCGATTGCCGGTCTTTTCCGGGGTACCATCGCCATTTGCGTCGAGCACACCAGTGTTGGTCAATTCAAATTCCACCGCGATGAAATCATTCATGTTGGCGTGGTTGACGGTATATTGACGCACGCGCATTTTCACATAAATACCGAGATTCGTCGGACCTTCGGCGTTATAAATCATCTGATGCTTCTTTTGAGGATCGACCCAGCTCGCGGCGTTATCGGCCAGGCGTTGATTATACGGTGCCGGCAAATTCACCTTGCTGGTCTCGAAAGCATAGACGTAATCCTTTGCCCGCGGATCCGTGGAAGAGATGAAGTTATTGATGCCTGGAGTATACTCGATCATCTCGATATCTTGCTTCCACGGAATATGTAAATCCGTTCCGGCAATATTTTGCGTGGGCGTGGTCCATTGGCGTTCCAGATTTCCCACGCGCACGAGGTGCCAGCATTGGTTGGGATTGTCCTGGGTTTCATAGTAAGTCTTTCGCACCCACGTGGGCGCAAAAGTATCCCAAAAGTCGCCGGCAGTGATGACGCCGACTCTGGGGTAGGGATCGTTCGGTTTGCCGAGGCTCTGGGCCAGAAGCGTTTGCGAGAACATGACTCCGGCCAAGAGTGCTGCGACTATTAAAAGAAACTTCGTTGATTTCATACGGCTCCTCACAATAGAATTGTTTCTCGCCACACTGATGTCATTCTGAAAGAATCCCGAAAGGGCCTTACGGCTTGAGAGAATTGGGTGCTGTGATTACGCGCCACAGGATTCCTTCTGAATGACAAAATGATGTGTTGCAAAAACTAGGACAACAATGCCCTAGAACGAAAAATCAATGCCAAAATAGACCTCCCGCGCAATATCCATCAACGGCACGCCATCGGCCGTGGTCGCACGCTTCAAGTCTCCAGTGGGATCTTGTTTTTCCTCCCACAATCTGCCGCTATTGATGTTGTAGTTGTCCCAGGCCAGGATGTTGTACTGGCTGAACAAATTCCGGCCTTCGAGAAAAATGCGGCCGAGGCGGGAGCCTCCGAAATTAAAGCCCTTGGAAACGCGCATATCTGTGCGATAGCTCCACGGTGAGCGCGCTTGTTCGCGGCCACGGGGGTCGCTGGTCGTGTACACAATATTATACCAGAAGCCGCTTTGAGCCGTGCTGATCCCGGTCACATCGATGTCGTAAGGAAAGTCCAACAAGAAGGTGAGCGCCAAACGATGCTCACGATCGAAGCCCGAATCCAGTGCGTTGCCCCCGCCAGTGATGTTCGCGGGATAGCTGTTCCATTGATATCGATCTTCAAATGGAATGCCCGCAGCGGCATCAGCAGCGGCCGAGAAAGCGCTCTTGTTGGGCGAAATGTTCGAAGCGTTGGCGGCACCTTTGATGTAGCTGAAAGCATAGGTGAGGCGGCCGGACAACCATCCTGAGGGGCGCTTTTCGAGCGTGAACTCGACGCCGCGCGAATCCGCATAGCCGAAGTTGGTGAGATACGTGTATGAACCAAAGCCCTGGCCCGCCGCAGGCACAATGGCGTAACCTGCGGTGCTATAGTTGCTGATATCACGGTAATAGCCCGTGGCGTCGAGGGCGTAATCGGGCAAAAAAGACCATTGCACGCCGATTTCGTACGCCGTGGCCTTGGAAGGTTCCCACGCGACGTCTTGTAGTACCGGCAAAGACGGGTTGGACCAGTTGCCGTAATCTTCATAAAGAGTGCCAAAGGGCGGGGGCGCAAAGAAACGTCCCCAGGAGTAGTGCATCGCTGCCGTTGCAGAGATCGGATGCGAAATACCGACCCGCGGGCCCAAGAACCAATTGGTCGGCACATCCGTCGTGCGCAATTGCGTGCGCTGCAGGGCGCCATTGGGCAAGGTATCCAGGCGCGACACGTTGAAGAAATCTTCGAACTGCTCGCCGCCTGCGTTGAAGCCGTCGAGGCGCAAGCCCAGATTAATGATGATGCCCTGGTATTCAATGCGATCTTGCGCATAAACGGCGTATTCTTTCGGATGCAGTTTGTAGGAAGTCTGCTCGTAGGGGAAATTCCGATCGTAGGTCTTGACCACCTGGGTACGTTGCCGGAAATCCTCCACTGAATGATTGCGGTACAACAATCCGCCCTTGAGCTGGTGGTTGAAAGTGACCTGACTGGTGAAATCCGCCTTGAACTGCACGGCATTACGTTTGAGCTCTTCATAATAAAAGCCGGGCTGGCCAAAGCGGTACTGGCCGCCGCTGTAGGGCACGTTGAAATAAGCATCGTTCCCGGGATCGCCGGTGAAAAACGTACGCCGGCCGCTGATCACGCCCGAGCCGCCCACGCCGAGATATTTCTCGGACTGCTCTTTGGTGTTCAGAATCAGAAAATCGCCGTTCTCACCCGGTGCGATAATGCCGTCGCCATTGTCGTCGGAATATCCGAAGCGCGAGAGCCGGCCGGTATAGCTCACGCGGACGTCGTAAAAGGTCTTGGGCGAAATCGTATTTGTCCACGCCAGATAACTCACCAGTCCCTGCTTTTCGTTCTGGGCGTTGCCTTCGGGAAAGTATTTGAACCGGCTGCTGAATTGGCGGTTCTTCCAGCCGCCTAACACGCCGCCGTCGCTGAGCATGATATTGGCGGTGAGTTTCTGCGTACTTTTGAGATTGTAATTCAATTTGAGCGAGGTATTCAGCTCGCGGCCGAATTCATTGGGGAAGCGGCCGTTGGAATTGATCAGGCGGCCGGTGAAGTAGAAATTGCCTTTGCTGCTCATCGGCCCGCCGAGGGAGAGCTCGCCGTCCACAATGGGATCCGCGCCGTAGCCGGCCGCATCGATGGAGGACTGGTCGAACGTCATCAAGTTCGCTTTTGCACTATCGGCGGGTGTTCTGCGATCGTACAGCGATTGCCGGTCGGCCTGATAGCGCGACAAATCATTATAGGTGTTCGGGCCGGCATGATCCAAGCCACCGGCGCTGGTGCGTAAAAAGAATTTGCCGGAGAGCTTGCGACCACCGTCGCGCGTGGCGATGTTCACGATACCGGCCGTGGCAGCATCGTACTCGGCGTTGAACGTGCCGGCTAAAACCGCCATTTCCGAGACCGATTGGGCATTCACCTCGACCACATTCGCTTCATTTCCCTCCGAGCGGCGCGTCGCTGTATAGACTTGATAGACCTGGTTGCCTCCCGTGCCAGCGGAGAAGTACGTATCGGAGATGTTGATGCCATCGACGAGCGTACGCGAGTCAAACTTACGGCCGCCGCGGATATAACCGCGGAAGCTGCTCGCCGTGGTTTCCACGATCTCGGCCAGGCTCGAGGTCGGCAAGGTGTTATTCAACTCGGCAATACCGATATTCGAGCGCGAAGCGGTGAGGGTTTTATCCACCAATGGCCGTTCCGCCACCACCACGACTTCTTCCCCGACGACCGACGTGGCTGTGAGGGAAACGTCGATAGGCGTGGTGACATCCAAACTCACAGAAACGTTGTTAATGGCTTTGGTTTCATAGCCGATGTACGTCACTCTCATACTGTACGTTCCAGGAGGAACGTTAAGTATGAAGTAGTTGCCGTTCGCATCGCTGGTGGCGCCAAAGGTCGTGCCAACGATGGTCAAATTGGCTCCGGGCAGCGGTGCTCCGGTTTGCGCGTCCTTGACCGTGCCGGCAATCTTGCCCAAGCCCGCGAAGGCACCGGTCGCGCCTAGCAAGGCATACACAAGCAGCAGGATACAACCAACACGTTCCAATGCTCGAAGATGCATAACAACCCTCCGTGTTAGGACAGGAGATGAAATTCAAACTTAGTCTCTGGGACGATTGGGACAGTACTTTGGGGACAGTGGAAACAAATTTGCCGAGATTCATCACCTCCCTCTGGTATTGTAAGCGCTTAAATTTCGGAGCTTGGAATATACTGAGAATGGGAGACACCAAACCGAGACATGAACCGTTTCGTCCTCACGCGTATTTTCGATCAAAAGCAGTTCAGCCAGTGGAGGAAATGCGACCATCGTCCTGTGTGACTTGCACAGCCGTGTATGAATTCTGGAGAATCTAGAGGAAAACAGCCTAGCATTACAAAAATCAATCATTTTTGTGGCCAATATCTTTGCCATCGCTGCTAAAAAAATTGGCTTTTTTGGCGCAACGTTTTTTTCGCGTTCCCGGCGATTTGCCGCTTGCTATTCGAAGCAATCCCCGCTATCATTTGCCCACACTTTCGGCGCGCTTATCGCCAAATGGCAAAAAAGAATCCTCTCGAATGGCAATGATATTAGCGTTTGCTGCGATATATTATTATTGCTGTACCCGGCGCTAACCCAATTTCCACAACAAAACCGGGCAGCGCTGTGCTGCAAGATTGCTGGCCGGCATCACTGGGCGTGCCCAGCCGGCGCAATCGCCGCCTCAAATTCTCACCCCCCATGCGGAGGCCTGAATGCACATCATTGGCATGCACATCTTGGACGTGACCATCATCATCGCCTATTTTGCCGTGATGCTCTGGATCGGCAAACATCTGCAAGAGCGCATGCACAGCACCGAAGAGTTCTTCATCGGCGGCCGGCGGATGGGGAGAGTCTATCAGTTCCTGCTCAATTTCGGCGCTTCTACCGACGCCAGCCAGGCCGCCGCGGTTTCGCGCGAGATTTATCGCCAGGGCATTGCCGGCATGTGGATCCAATATCTCGTATTGTTCTTGACGCCATTCTATTGGTTCACGGCCATGCTGTTTCGCCGCGCGCGCCTGATCACCATCGGCGATTTTTTTACCGAGCGTTTCGAAAGCAAATTTCTCGGCGGCGCGTTTGCGTCTTTCACCCTCTTTATGTCCCTTTTTGGCACGGCCCTGGGGTATCTCGTTTCCGCCAAAACTTTCATGGCGCTGACGACCAAGCCCGCGGCGGAATACACCGTCGAAGAAAAATGGCAGGTCGAGTCTTATCAAGAGTATCGCCAATTGCGCCAGCTTTATTCCGACGGCCGGCTTACCGAAGAACAACGGCCGCGCTTCCAAGAATTGCGCAGCCTGGATAGTCAAGGCAAATTGAGTGCGTCCGTATCTTATGTCAAACCGGCCTATTTCTATTTTATCTATGGCGGAATCGTGAGCATTTATGTGATGCTCGGCGGTTTCATGGCCGCAGCCATGACCGACGTGGTGCAGGGCGCGCTCATGGTGGCGTTTTCCTTCATTCTTATTCCCTTCGGCTTGATGAAAGTCGGCGGTTTTTCCGGGCTGCATGCTGCGGTGCCCGAGCACATGTTCTGGCTCTTCGGTACCGAAGCTTTGAGCGAATACGCCTGGTACACGATCGTGGCCATGTCATTCGCCAATTTGGTCTCCATTGTAGCGGTGGGGACCGCCATGCAAGTGGCCGGCTCGGCGAAAGACGAGAACACCGCACGTTTCGGCATCATTGGCGGCATGATGTTCAAACGTGTGATGATGATCTTCTGGGCACTCGCCGGCTTGCTCGCCATCGGTCTGTTTGCCGGACAGTTGAGCGACCCCGATCTGATTTGGGGATATATGGCCAAGCAACTGCTCGGTCCCGGCTTCATCGGCATCATGATGATCGGCGTGCTCGCCGCTAACATGTCCTCGCTCGAAATGCAATCGGTCGCGCTCGCCGCGCTGTTTATCCATCAGATTTATAAACCGCTCGCGCCCAACAAATCCGAGCAGCACTACATCCTGGTCAGCCGCATCGTCATCTTTGTCGTCATTACCGGCGGCATCGGCATGGCGCTGTACGTGAAGAATTTGCTGGAGCTGTTCAAATACTTCATCAGCATGCCCGCAATTTTCGGCGCCGCGATCTGGCTAGGCTTTATGTGGCGCCGCTTGAGTGCGACCGCGGTCGCGATTCAGATTTTCGTTTCTTTTCTTATCATCGTGATCATCCCCAATGTATTTACGACTTGGGATACGACACGCGGCTACGAGCCATTTCTCAAACAAACGCAGGAACGGCAGATTGTCATCAAAACCAAAGCTTTACAAGCGGACGTTGAAGCTGGCCTCGCGCAACGTGTGGGAGAACGCATCAACAAAACGCGCATGGTCCCGCCCTATCCGATTCTCTTCGACCGTATCGCCCGCGAAAATCCGGCCGATCCCAACTCGCGCCTGACCGGCATCGGCCGCTTCAACGCCGAGCTCTGGGTGTTGAGCTGGTTCGGCGTCGATTTCACCGGCTTCAACAAAGCCCAGCTCGAGGCCACGCGCTTCGCCTTCGATGCTTTGTTTCCGCTGCTTTTTTTAATCGTGCTGAGCTATTTCACCAAGCCGGCCAGCCGCAAAACTCTGGACTACTTCTATGCCAAAGTGCATACGCCCATTCAGCCCACGCCGGAAGAAGACGAACGCTTGGTGCGGGAAAACGCCGCGCACATGCACCACTTCGAGCCGCGCAAGCTCTTCCCCAAAACGCAATGCGAGATTCACAAGCCGACGAAGATAGACTATATCGGCTTCTTGGGCACGTGGGGGCTGGTGGGGGTGATTATTTTGCTGCTGTGGATCGTCGTGAATATTGGTGCGTAGGCTTTACTACCGCGCTAGAGCAACTCTCTTTCATGTCATTCTGGAAGAAACTTTTTGAGCACAAGGGCAATAGGCCAAGAAACGAGGAGCTCCCAGAACAAAAACAGATTCCTACGGAATGACATTAGAGGAACAACTCGAACGAGCATGAACAAAAAATTCCGCCTCCATCGCCTCTTCAGCAAAACCGGCAAATGCCTGGACGTCGCTCTCGATCATGGCTTCTTCAATGAAGTGAGCTTCTTGAGCGGTATCGAGAGCATGGAAAAGGCCATTCACGCCCTGGCAGCGGCGCAACCCGATGCCATTCAGCTCACCGTGGGGCAGGCGGAAATCTTGCAAAGCATTCCCGGCAAAGACAAACCGGCATTGGTGCTGCGCACCGACGTCGCCAATTGCTACAACGCCAAGGTGCATGAAGTCTTATTCAGTTGTGTGATCGCTGATGCCGTCGAGCAGGCGTTGGTGCTGGATGCGGCCTGCGTGGTGGTGAATCTGCTCATCTTGCCGAATCAGCCCGATCTACATCGCCAATGCGTCGAGAACGTCAGCCGTCTGAAACCGGTTTGTGAGCGGTATGGCGTGCCGCTCATGGTCGAGCCATTGGTGATGCGGCCGAACGAGGAAAAGGGTGGTTATCAGGTTGACGGCGATCTCAACAAGATCCTGCCGCTGGTGCGCCAGGCCTGCGAGTTGGGCGCGGACATCATCAAAGCCGACCCTTGCGACGACATGAGCCAATATCACCGTGTTATCGAAATAGCCGGACGGCCGGTATTGCCGCGCGGCGGCGGCAAAGCCAACGAACGCGAAGTATTGCAGAGGACTTTTGATCTTATGCAGCAGGGCGCAAGCGGCATCGTCTATGGTCGCAACATCATACAACACGAAAAACCGGTGCACATGACTCGCGCGCTGATGGCCATCGTGCACGAAGGCGCCAGCGTCGAAAGAGCGCTAACGATTATGAATGCGTCAAAGTGAAGGGGGTGAAGGAGTGGATTGATGGATTGTTGGATTTCTGGATTGTTGGAGTGGAGGGGAACTCGTTCGCTTGCAATCCATCGCGCCAATAATCCATTATGTTGTCACTTCACCAATCCACCAATCCAGAAATCCAACACTCCATCCCCTTAACCCCCTGGAACTACCTATGGCTGCTAAACGAAAGGTCCGGTTCGGCGTTGTGGGCTGCGGCTTGATGGGCCGTGAGTTTGCCGTGGCTTCGGCGCGCTGGCCGGCGCTGCTGGACACCAAGGCACAGCCTGAAATTGTGGCGATTTGCGATCTCAATGAAAAGCTGTTTGCCTGGTACACCGACAACTTTTCGTCGATCAAGATGGTCACGACGAACTATCATGATTTGCTCGCGGCCAGGGAGATCGAAGCCATTTATTGCGCGGTGCCGCACAATTTGCATGAGAAGTTTTACTGCGACGCCATCACCGCGGGCAAGCATTTGCTTGGGGAGAAGCCGTTCGGCATCGACCTCCAGGCCAATCTGAACATTCAGGCAACGATCCAAGCACATCCGCATGTATTCGTGCGCTGCTCTTCGGAGTACCCTTTCTATCCCGGCGGCCATCAAATTCACCAATACATTCTCGAAAACCCGTGGGGGCGCATAATTGAAGTGCACAGCGGCTATCTCCATTCCTCCGATTTAAACTTCAGCAAGCCCATCAATTGGAAGCGCATGCTGGCCTTTAATGGAGAGTATGGTTGCCTGGGCGATCTCGGCATGCACGCACTGCATTTGCCGCTGCGCGCGCGGTGGATACCGTCACGCTTGTACGCCTCGCTGGCGAAAATCGTCACGCAACGCCCCGATGGCAAAGGGGGTATGGCGCCATGCGAGACTTGGGACAACGCCACCCTGCAATGCGAAGTGCGGCATCCCACTGCAGGCTACAGTTTTCCGATGACGGTAAAGACTTATCGCATTGCCCCGGGCGAAACGGATACCTGGTACATTGAAATCATCGGAACAAAATTCAGCGCGCGCTACAGCACAAAATTCACCAAGACTTTGCAAACCATGCGCTATGAAAATGGCGGCCAGCAGGTTTGGCAGCACGAGGATCTCGGCTACACCTCAGCATATGCCACCGTGACCGGAGCAATTTTTGAATTTGGCTTCACCGACGCCATTCTGCAAATGTGGGCGGCATTCATCGACGAGTTGCATGAACCGAAAGCCGACATGCCGTTCGGTTGCATCACGCCAGAGGAGACATTACTGCAGCACAAAATTTTGACGGCGGCGTTGGAGTCGGGTAGGAGCGGCCAGGCAGTTGCACTTGAATAGGGGGCTATCCGAAGACCCCAAAAATGTCATCCCGCAGGGATCTTGGTTGATTTGGGCACCTGCCCAATTTCAAGTATGGTTGCCAAATCTACCAAGATGCTTTCAGCATGACAGTATGAAGTTTTTGGCCATGGGTACGATTCAAGGTTAAAAAAGCCATGAAACGATCCGAAATCAACTCGTTGCAACGAGAAGTCGTCGCTTTTTTCAAACAACATCAATTTCATTTGCCGCCCTGGGCTTTCTGGTCGAAAGATGAGTGGCAAAAGAATCGCGCACGCGCGCAGGAGATCATCGACAACAAACTCGGCTGGGATTTGACCGATTTCGGCCTGGGAAAATTTTATGAAATGGGGCTGGTCTTATTCACAGTGCGCAATGGCAAGATGGGTGATGTGGGTGGCAAAGACTATTGCGAGAAAGTGATGATGGCGCGCGAAGCCCAGGTGACGCTCTGGCATTTTCACTGGCACAAGATGGAAGACATCATCAATCGCGGCGGCGGAGAATTGGTCATCGAAGTATGCAATGCCACTGCCGACGAACAACTGGCTGATACCCCCGTCACCGTGCGCACCGATGGCATTACGCGCACCGTACCGGCGCAGAGCAAAATTGTGTTGCGGCCCGGCGAGAGCATCACTTTGCCGCCGCGCATGTACCATCAGTTCTATGCCGCCGAAGGCAAAGGCATGGTTTTGATCGGCGAAGTTTCGCGCGTGAACGACGACCAAAAAGACAATCGCTTTCTGGCGCAGGTGGGCCGCTTTCCGCAAATCGAAGAAGACGAGCCGGCGTTGTATTGCCTATGCAATGAATACCCGTAAATTTGCGCAACTGAAATTACGGTCATGTCAGGATGAACCTTGTGAAATATGAGCACTGTGCCGGATGCTACCAAGATTCTTTCAGAATGACATCGCGATGTTGCGGTATTAGAACCGACGCTGAATAGGGTTATGGCCAATCTCTTCGGCAAATCCTGGACGCGCGCGGAGCTGCTGCGCCATGCCGGCGATATTCGCCAGATCGCCGAGGTGCGCCTGTGCGAGTTGAGTGACGGCCCCGGCCGTGGCGTGCGGCTCGCCGAATGCAAGACCGGATCGGGTTTTGCTTTCACCGTGCTGCTTGATCGCGGTCTTGATATTCATGACGCCAGCTACAAAGGGATGCCACTCGCGTGGCAATCTGCCGGCGGCGTGGCCTCTCCATCCTTTTACGAACCCGAAGGCACGGGCTGGCTGCGCAATTTTCACGGGGGCTGGTTGAATACGTGTGGGTTGACCAACGCCGGTGCTCCCGGTCACGACGAGCTCGGCGAGTATGGCCAGCATGGCCGCGTTTCCAATCTGCCGGCGCAATTGATTGGCTGCGGCGGCCGCTGGCTTGCGGATGAATATGAGCTCTGGCTCGAAGCCGGCCTGCGTGAAACTTCCGTCTTCGGCTTCAATTTACAATTGACGCGACGTTTGACTGCGCGTTTAGGAGAGAGCTCGCTTCAGATCGTCGATACAATTGAAAACCTGGGCGATCGCGCCACGCCGTTCATGGTGCTCTATCATTGCAACTTTGGTTTCCCGCTGCTGGCGGCAGGCAGCCATCTTGTGATGAAGAAAAGATCAGTACGGCCTCGTGATGAAGCGGCCAGGCCCGGACTTGACACGCATCTCGCGATGGATACACCCCAGGCCGGTTATGCCGAGCAAGTCTTCTTTCATGAGATGATTCCAGCTCAAGATGGCTTCGTTACCATTGCATTGGTGAATGCTGATCTGCAGCTCGCAGGTTGCGTTTCATACCGCCAGCAAGAACTGCCCGAACTGATCCAATGGAAGCAAATGGGCGCGGGCACATATGTGCTTGGCCTCGAACCGGCCAATTGCCTGGTCATGGGCCGCGCGGCCGAGCGCCAACGCGGCACGCTACGCATGCTGGCGCCGGGAGAAAGTTGTGAGACTGTGCTAAGGCTAGGTGTTGTTGAAGGGCGGGAGAAGATTGAACAACTGGTGGAGAGGATTGGAGTGCCTTGATACTTGATACTTGATACTGGATACTGGATGCTAGATTCTTGATGATACTGATCACTGATCACTGATCACTGATCACTGATTACTGGAATCATGCCCATCCGCAATCTCGACTACGAATGTTACCTCGAGGCCGTTACCAGCCAACGCGATTATCAGCAGGAGTGGCTGAAAACGGGCTACGCTCCGCGCGGATTTTATTTGAAAGATTTTTGTTTGATCAACACAGACGGCGTCTATCATCTTTTTCATATTGCCGGCGTGCCCAACGTGAGCTGCTGTCTGCCGGGAAATGAGACCTGGTTTGGCCATGCCACCACGAGAGATTTTCAAACCTGGCAAACGCACGCGCCGTGTTTGTACATCGATCCGAACAGCTGGGACAGCGGTCATATATTCGCACCATTCGTATTCGAACAAGACGACAAGTATTGGATGTTCTACACCGGCGTCACGATCGAGAACACGCAACGCATCGGTTTGGCGACTTCGACAGATTTGTTCACTTGGGAGCGCACGAGCAACCGGCCGGTGATCCGGCCCGAAGAATTCGGCTGGGCCTTTTGTCCCACCGCGAAAGGTGCGGCATGCCGCGATCCGCACGTCATCCAATATCATGATGAATACTGGCTCTATTATACCGCCGTGACCAATACCGGCAAAGCCTGCATCGCGCGTGCTGTTTCAAAGGATCTCCTCGACTGGCAAGATCGAGGGCCGGCATATATTGAAAAGGATTTGACTCATCCCGAATCGTGTAACGTGCAGGAGTTGGACGGCAAATATCTGCTCTTCTTCGGTGGTCACATTGAGTACTGGTCGTATGTGATCTCCGATGATCCGGCTTATTGGCCCGAGCAACAGCGGCAGCCAATTGGCAAGGGTCTCACGGCCATGGAAGTCATTAAACGCAACGATCAGCGCTGGCTGGTGGGATATTTTCGCATGGGAAGGGGGCACTGTTCGGACGGTTTTCGTTTGTTTCTCGGCGTCATTGATTGGACGCGCGATCATCCTATCATTCAACAGATCGCACGCGCTGCTGAACTTGAGGAATTCGGTTTTTGAACATTTTCCGTTAAGGGGATAAGCACATCAAACCTGTCATTCAGAGGGAATCTTGTTCAGCATGAGCACTGTGCTCAAGTCCACCAGGAATCTTTCAGAATGACAGGACTGAGGTTATGGCTTTTGAAATAACAGCGTACTCCCACGGGCATCAGCACTAAAAGGACCTCGCATGTCACTCTCGTTTTTTCTAAGAATCTACCCGTTGTTGGCTCTCCTCCCACTCTTTTTCGGATCGCTCATGGCCAAACCTTCCCACCCGCGTCTCATGGCCGATGCGGCAGACATTGCACAGGCCAAAATCTGGTACAAACAGCATTCCTGGTATCGCAGAATTTTCGATCAAAACCAGGCTGAAATCGACCGCTTCCTCAAACGCCGTCCCATTTACGTCTCGCCGGTCAAGCAGACTTATCAATATAAAATGTATACTTGCCCCAAGCACGACGTCGAGCTGAAATACGAATCATTCCGGCCACATGATCATCGTTGTCCCGTCGATACCTCCGAAGTACATCGCGGTGAAAAGTACGACTCAGCCTGGTCGGGGTGGTATAATCGCCAGCTCGCAACTTATTTGGTATGGATGGGCACTCTTTATCAAGTTCATGGAGATAAGAAATATGCCGAGGCGGGCCGGGAGATTTTGATGCAGTTTGCCGAACTTTATTTGAAATATCCCACGACCAACACCATTCTCGGGCCGGCCCATGTTTTTTTCGGTACGCTCTCAGAATCCTTCTGGGGCGTGGACATGGCATATGGCTACGATTTACTTTACAATTATGAAGGTTTCACGGCTGCCGATCATCGCAAGCTCAAAGAAAAGTTCTTTTATCCGCTCGCAGAGATCACACAACAGTTTCCGGAGTCGGCTTCCAACCGCCAACTGTGGTACAACAATGTCTCTGCCGCGGTGGGTTTTCTTTACAACGATGCCAAGCTCATCGATTTCGCCATGAAGGGGCAATATGGCTTCGAGTGGCAATTGGGCTCGGCGACGCCCGAAAGCGGATTCTGGGCCGAAGGGCCGGGCTATCACTACGTCGCGTTGCGCGGCATGATTCATCTCGCGGAAATGGCGCGGCATAATGGCATGAATTTGTATCACCGCCAAATTGCCGGGCGCACGATGAAAAAAATGTTCGACGTGCCATTTGATTTGATCAAGCCGAATTACGAATTTCCGCGCATTAAAGACAGCGGCGGCGGCAATATCCTGGAATACGCCACGTTCTATGAAATCGGCTATGCCCTTTATAAGGATCCCAAATATCTCGCACTGTTGCATCTCACCGAAGTCAAGCGCGGCACGCAAGTGGTTGCCGAGGAATCAGGCTTAGGCGGCAAGCGCTCGCCGATCACACTGTTCAATCTCGTGCCAGAGTTGCCGTTTCCAAAAGACACGACCAGCATTTATCCGGAAGAAAGCTTCAATCTCGAGGGTAATGGCTTTGCGATTCTGCGCAGCCGCGACGAGCGCGAGCGGCGTTACCTTTATCTCGATTACGGTCTCATGGGCGGCGAGCATGGGCATCCCGATCGTCTACAAATGGGATACTACGCTCTCGGGGAGAATTGGATCGTCGATCCGCTGAACGAATCATATTTCAATCCCAACCTGCAGCTTTGGTATCGCCAGAGCATTGCCCACAACACGGTGGTGTTGAATCAAACCACGCAAACGTGGACCAACGGCTATGGCAAGTTTTTCGGCGCCTTGCCGGGTTTGCAGGCGGCTTCCGGCGCATCGGAAACCGCTTATGGCGGTGCCAAGCTCACGCGTACCCTGTTGCAAGCAGGAGATTATTTCATTGATCTCTTCGACGTTGAATGCCCGGAGAATCGCCTCATGGACTGGCCGTTGCACAGCTTTGGGATTCTGACGCTGCACGGCCTCAATTTACAAAAACAGCCCATCGATTTGTTCGGCCATCCGCCCGGTATTCCGGGATATGATCAGCTTACCGAAATCTACGCCGGCAAAACCGACGGTGCTTGGAGTGGTAATTTCGTGATGACCAATGGCAAGGGCTTGCTGGTGAAAGCGATCGGCGAAAACGGCACCGAAGTTTTCCAAGCGATTACGCCTCCGATTGGCGGTTTCTACAAACAGATGGTGAAGAGTCCGCAACCCGTGCCGATGCTCATGAGCCGCCGTTTCACCGCCGCCACGCGTTTCGCACATCTTGTTCAAACCTATGCTCAGGCGCCAACGGTGAGTGAATTTGAGAAGGACCCGGCGCCACATACCTATCGTGTACGTCGTGCAGCGAGTGAGGATATTCTATTTGCCGATATCCCACAATCTCGCTATTGGCTATACCGTCATGAGGGTGGCAAGCCCGTGTTGCTTTCAGGTTTCAACCTGCACGAGGTGAAATGGGAAACGGCGATACTGTTCTCTTCAACGCTTCCTCTCGGTAAATTCGAATGCAGCTGGCAAGGTGAAAAGCTTTCGATTACTGCACCTGCTCGTTTTGGTCAAATTAGAATTTGGGCGCCGGCAATAAAGTCGGTCGAAATAAATGGCAGCCCCTCGCTGTATCAAAGAGAAGGTGACTTCCTGCTCTTGCGGCAGAATGACGGCGTTGCGATGGTCGTGGAAGACACCACTCTTTTCCTCGGCATGCAAAACCAATTGTCCATTCGGGTAATGAATCCCAGCGATCGCCCGATCTCTGGTCAAGTAAAAATCTCTTTGCCGGCGGACTGGCCGGAACACGAGAGCAGTCAGCTCGATTGGTGGGGCGGCATTGTCAATTTGCTGGCATGGAACAAAGGACCGATCCAGAGACAAACATTTCTCACGCCCAAGCGCCGTGCCTTGAGCTGGATCAACGGCGTGCGTTCAGAAGCCAAAACCATTCCGCCGGGAAGCGTCGAAACGATCGAGCTGCCGATTGCAGTTCCTAATGATGCACCGCCCGTGAATTATACCATGCTCATCAGTTTTGGAAAAGAGACGTTGCCACACACGCTGCGGGTCAAACCACCAGTGACGGCGGACTTGATGCTGCCGAACGCTGAAAAAGAAACGTTGTGGATTGAGCTGACGAATCACACGACGCAAGAGCTGCAGATCGTGCCGCAGCTTATTGCAGATTCCGCCTGGCAGATTTCTTCGACACCCACCGGCACCGTCAATTTGAAACCGCAAACAACACAGAAATTGACGGCCCCGGTGAAACTCACGGGGCATAATGCGAAAGAGCAACTCTATCCCGCGCGGCTGCGGCTGGCGTGTGAGAATTTTCAGTCCGAGATCGTGCGCGATCTATATGTTGGCGTGGCGCATTTCGCACCGGCGCCTCCGGCTTTGGACGGCAGTTGGGAGGGCTGGAATCGCACGAATCCCATGACCATTGACAAAGCCAATCAGATTTGCCGCCTGCTCATGGGCAATCAACCGTGGAAAGGTGCCGGAGATTTGTCGGCGAAGATATATGCCATGTATGATCAGGATTATCTCTACGTCGGCGCGGAAGTGACCGATGACGTACTGATCTCGCATTGGAATTTTCCGGTCATGAGTTATCCCTGGGACACGGATTGTATGGAAGTGATGCTGGATACGAGAACGAATTCCGAACAGGGCCACGATCCACCTACGCCCGGCTTGTTCCGCCATCTTTCGCTGGCTGAATATCGCACCACGGATTTTGGCGCCAAGCAATGGCAAGGCGGCGGCGCCGGCGGGCCGTTGCTGCCCAAACCGAATTTGGTGCCGAATGCCGAAACTTATTTCACCCGCACGGACAAGGGCTACAATATGATCTGCCGCTATCCGCTCGCCAGCTTGAAAAACGTGAAGGCCGAGCCCGGCTGCAAAATCGGCTTCGACGTGGCGATCAACGATAACGACGGTTTGAATTATCGCAAGAATCAGCACATTTGGGCGGGGTTCAATCAGAATCAATCATGGTGGGACGTGGGAACGATAGGCGCGCTGGTGTTTGGGCAGAGGTAGGAGTGGGTTTCTGGATTGGTGGATTGGTGGATTGATGGAGTGTTGGAGTGATGAAACGGCGATCATCCAACACTCCAATACTCCAATAATCCAATAATCCATCACTCCAACACCCCGACACCCCAAGATTGTCTCGTTAGGGAGCAATGCATGTTTGCGTTCGACGTCGTGGCTGCGGGCCATATCTGTCTCGACATTATTCCACCGTTTGCAGCAAGCAATAAACTCGCCTTCGGCAAAGTATTCCAACCGGGCAAGCTTTTGCAAATCGGCAATGTTGTGCTCGGCACCGGCGGGCCGGTTTCGAATACCGGCATTGCGCTCAGCAAGCTCGGCGGCCGCGTGGCATTCATGGCGAAAGTCGGGAACGATGCATTTGGCCAGATCATCGTCGACAAAATGTCGGCATGGGGCAATGCACAGGGTATCTATCGCGATGCGGCGCAGGGCAGCTCTTATTCCGTAATACTTGCGCCGCCGGGCATCGACCGCATCATCCTGCATCATCCAGGTTGTAATGATTCTTTCACTGCTGAGACTTTGAATTGGGACATTGTTCGCAGCGCTCGGCATTTTCATTTGGGATATCCGCCGCTCATGCGTTCGTTGTTTATTGACGAAGGCGAAGAGTTGGCGGGAATTCTGCAAAAGGTCAAAGCACTCGGCGTTTCAACCTCCCTCGACCTGGCGCTGCCGGATCCCGAAAGCGAAGCGGGCCGCATGAATTGGCGCAATTGGTTCGTGCGAGTTTTGCCGCATGTGGATTTTTTCACGCCGAGCATTGAAGAGATCATGCTGCTCCGGCGACGTTCGGAATGGGAAAGCTTGCGCCGCAGCGCAGCCAGTTTTGTTGAAGCAGTACCGGCGCAACAGTATCATGCCATCGCGGAAGAATGCCTGGCGCTCGGCTGTGGCGTCTCGATACTGAAGGCCGGCCATCACGGCATGTATGCCCGCACAGCAAATGCACAGCGTATCGCGCGCATATCCTTGCTCGCTGCCAACGCAGCATCTTGGGCTAATCGCGAGTTGTGGGGGGCGGCATATCACCACGAAAACGTGCAATCCGCAGCCGGCGCCGGCGATTCTGCGGTTGCCGGAATACTTACGGCGACGCTGCTCGGCAAGACATTGGAGGAAACGCTGCAGTTCGGCAATTGTCTTGGCTATCAAAATCTGCGCGCGCTGGATACCGTCAGCGGCGTGGGGACGCTGGCGGAGACGGAAACGCTGCTGAAATCACTGCGCCCCGTGGCTACGCCCTTTCTTGATCAAGCTTGGCAGGCAACGTCTTGTCATGGCGTGTTGGAGCGAAATCAAAAGATCAGGTGATTGGACAAAGGATCTTAGATTAAAACTCCGAAAATTTCTTCACCAACGGATGAAAAGCGACCAACGGATTCAGCATGAGTCCGTTGGTCGCTTTTCATCCGTTGGGCAAGCCATTGAGACACAAGGGCAATGAGAAAATTCCGTTACCTTTGTGCTTCTTGGTTAATTTTAGTTTCGGATCGTCCGGCCATACAGGTACGATTGTGGAGGATTTGAATGTTTCTTCCTGAGTCCATCAATACCGTTGCCGAGATCGAAGACGTGATGACGACACTTTCACCGGCCGTCATTGACATGATGAAGAAAATCTCTGGCGACTTCCTCATTCTCGGCGCTAGCGGGAAAATGGGGCCGACGCTAGCACGGCTCGCCAAAAGAGCAATCGATACAGCCGGCGCCAACAAGCGTGTCATTGGCGTTGCGCGTTTTTCGAATCCGGCTGCGCGTGCGGCGCTGCAGCAAGAAGGTATTGAGACCATCTCTTGCGATCTCCTCAATCCGCGCGAGATTCAGCAATTGCCTGAAGTTGAAAACGTCATGTACATGATCGGCATGAAATTCGGCAGCACCGGGCATGAGGCGGAAACCTGGGCAATCAATGCTTATATTCCCGCGGTGGTCACGCAAAAGTTCAAGAGTTCCCGGATCGTACTGTTTTCAACCGGCAACGTCTATCCGCTCACGCCGGTCAAACTGGGCGGCAGTAAAGAGTCGGATGCGACCGGCCCCATTGGCGAATATGCGCAATCCGCTTTGGCGCGCGAGCGTATCTTCGAATACTTTTGCCGCCAGCAACAGACGCCTGGCGTGATCATTCGTTTGAATTACGCCATTGATCTGCGTTATGGCGTGTTGCTCGATGTGGCGCAAAAAGTTTATACCGGGGATGCGATCAACTTGAACATGGGGCATGCCAATGTAATTTGGCAAGGCGACGCCAATGCCATGGCCCTGCGCTGTTTTGCTCTGGCACAAACGCCGCCACTCGTCCTCAACATGACCGGGCCGGAAACGGTCTCTATTCGCCGCCTGGCAGAGCGTTTTGGTGCGCTATTCAACAAAGCTCCCATGTTTTCAGGCGAAGAATCTGAAACGGCTTTGTTGAGCAATGCCGGAGAGTTTTTTCGATTGCTTGGTTATCCGGCCGTTACATTGGAACAGATGATTGGCTGGATCACGCATTGGGTCAAGATCTCCGGGCCGACGCTGGCCAAGCCCACTCACTTCGAAACGCGCACCGGAAAGTTTTAGGAAGTTAGAACTAGGATTGATGGAGTGATGATCCTGGGCATTCATCATTCGTCATGAAAGACGTCATCCGAAAACCCTGAACTGTCATCCTGCAGGGATCTTAGTTGACTCGGGCATCGTACTGAGTACAGGCCAGGATGCCGAATCTACCAAGCTGCCATCTGCATGACACAATGAGGTTTTCCGCTGGGCTTCAAGCATACTCCAATAATCCGTCAATCGACTCATCCAAGTTAGATCTTGTCTATGACCTCTCTTCCTTCTCCCCCTTCGGAAGTCCTTGCGCTTCTGCGGCGCGGCACCGTCATCCCCGCCCATCCTCTCGCCCTCAACAGCAATCGCCGGCTGGATGAGAAACGCCAGCGCGCGCTGACGCGCTACTATTGTGCCGCCGGCGCGGGTGGTGTTGCCGTTGGCGTACACACGACCCAGTTTGAAATTCGCGATCCGAAGATCGGGTTGTATGAGCCCGTGCTCGCCCTCGCGGCAGACACGCTCGATCAAATCGCTGCGGCGACCGGCAAGACCATTATTCGCATTGCTGGCATTGCCGGCCCAACTGCGCAGGCCGTGAAAGAAGCGAGAATCGGAGTTGCTCTTGGCTATCATCTGGGCCTGGTCAGCTTGGGGGCATTGCGCCATGCGACGAATGCCGAACTACTTTCGCATTTGCGCGCGCTTGCTGAAATTATCCCAATCATGGGATTTTATTTGCAGCCGGCGGTGGGCGGTCGAGTGCTCCAATACGATTTTTGGCGGCAGGCAGTCGAGATCGAGAATCTTTTAGCGATCAAAATTGCGCCATTCAATCGCTACTACACCATCGATGTTTTACGGGCCGTTGCTGCGTCTGGCAGAAGGCAGGAGATTGCGCTCTATACTGGCAATGATGATAATATCGTCTTGGATTTACTGAGCGCTTTTCAATTCGGGAACGAAAACGACCTCGGCCCCGTGCGCATCGTTGGAGGCTTGTTGGGGCATTGGGCGGTGTGGACAAAACGAGCCGTGGAATTGCTCGAAGAAATTCATACCCTTGTGCAACAACGGCATACAATTCCCCCCGACCTGTTGATCAAAGCGCAGCACATCACCGATTGCAATGCCGCTTTCTTCGATCCCCAAAACGACTTTGCCGGTTGCATTCCGGGTATTCACGAAATTTTGAGACGGCAAGGTCTCTTGGAAGGGCGTTGGACGTTGAAGCCTGATGAGGATTTATCCGCCGGCCAGCTCGAGGAGATTGACCGCGTTTATGCGGCTTATCCACACCTGAATGATGAGAATTTCGTGCGAGAGGGTCTGGACGAATGGTTAAAATGAATCGCCAGCGGTTTACCCGGCTAGCGAATTCATCACGCAGAGCATCGCAAAGAAAAGCTCTACTTAAACTTCGCGACTCCGTCCCGGCTTATTCGGGATTGCGTTTTTTCTCTTTAAGTGTAGCTCGCGTTAGGCGACAATACCTGAAAAAATCCGTTTGCGATTGCTTTCAAGAGCGTCTCAGGTCTTGCTCTTCATCCTTGCCAACTCCTCAGCCTCCGGGCTGTTCTTGTAATACTCATCCAACGGATAACAACCCGAGATCAACCCATTGCGCGGCGCCGTGGTGCAATCGCTGAAAGTGCGGCAAATGCGCCTGCGCTGCAGCGGTTTGCCGCGCAAAACGTCCACGGGAAATTCGGGATAGGACAGCACCATTCTGCCCAAACCCACGAAATCCGCTTGGCCCGTGCGCACCACATTTTGTGCGACGTGCGGCAGCCATTCCTGCAGATATGAGTAACCCGACCCCACCAAGATCAATTCCGGCCGATGCTGTTTGAGTTTGGCGGCCACTTCAATCTGGCGCGCCACACCGGCAAGCGGATCTTCCGGCGGCAGATACCCATCCGAAGGCGGAAACAACGCCGGCCGCTGAATGTGGGGATTGTAGTAGGGACTCCCGGCAGTGATACACACCAATTGAATCTTCAGCGTAGCGAGCAGATCAATAAATGCGCACGGTTCGGCGAGATCAATACGCAAGCCCGTAGCGTCAGCGCCAAAAGCATAGTGATATTCTGAGCGGCCCGTGGTTTCCGGCTCGCCTACGCCCTCTTTTCCCGAGCGGAAAGGCACAAAATCAAAAGCGCTCACGCGCACGCCGATCTGCAGCTCGGGCACCTCCGCACGTATACCGGCGACAACCTCGCGTAAAAAACGCGTACGGTTTTCAAAACTGCCGCCATAGCGCCCTTCCCGATCGATGGCGCTGAGAAACTCATGGCCGAGATAGCCGTGACAATGCTTAACGTCGACAAAGGCAAAACCGGCGCGATACGCCAGCCTGGCTGCCACAATAAAATCATGCACGAGCCGCGCAATATCATCGTCGCTCAAAACGGGACTGTCCGGCTCCAATCCAAGCTTGCGATCGAGTATGGGGTGATGATAGAGAATCTGCGGCTCCCGGCGTTCCTTATGATTGGGAGTGCTAAGGCGGCCGGAGTGCGTCAATTGCAATCCCACCAGCAAATCCGCGCTATTGCCATGTTGGTTCTCGTGCGTTTCGACCAAGGCCTCGCGCAGGTTGGCCAGATCGCGCAGATTCTTTTCATTGATTAAAAGCTGATTCGGGTTCGCGCGGCCGTCGTGGCGAACGGCGACCGCTTCGCCGCCCCAAATCAATTTCGCCCTGCTGCGGCCAAAGTTCTGCCAACGCCGGCGGGTGGGTTCACTGGGACGGCCTTCGGACGTGCCATCCCAACCTTCCATCGGCAAAATGCAAAAGCGATTGCCGATCTTGAAACCATTGGCCATGACGCAAGCTTGCGCCAAAGGCGACTCTGCGCCGCTCTGCATTTCTGCATCAAAAGGCAGATGGAGGCCCAACTTCGCGAGATAGCCTTGAAACTCCGCGAGCGATTTTAGTGACGCCATGCGACGGTACTTCATGAGCTTCACAATCTATGCAAATGAAACCCGCCGTCCACATTGATGACTTCACCGGTGGAAAAGGGCAAATATCCTTCCGCGATCGCGACCACGCCCCGGGCGACGTCTGCCGGCTGGCCCCAGCGTGCAATGGGTGTGAGGCCGCCGGCGAGCAAACGATCATACTTTCCTTTCACGGTGCTCGTCATATCGGTCGCAATGATTCCCGGGCGGAGCTCATATACGTGAATACCGTACTCCGCCAAACGATGTGCAAAAAGCTTGGTCATCATGGCGAGGCCGGCTTTGGAGAGGCAATACTCCGCACGGTCGGGACTACTGGCATAGGCGCTCAACGAGCCGATGTTGACAATCTTCGGCGCTGCAATCCTTCCGGCCTGCAGGAGCTCCCGCATCTTCTTTGCCACGAGCTGCGTGAGAAAGAACGGGCCCTTGAGATTAACCGCCATCACTTCGTCGTAACTCGCTTCAGTCGTTTCCAGCACATCGACGCGTTGGCGCGGGGCCACGCCGGCATTGTTCACGAGCAGATCAACTCTCTCGAAATAGCGCAGCGTCTCCTGCAGCAATTTTTCACGCTCGGTGCCGATTCCGATATTCGCCTGTACTGCCAGTCCGCGTGCGCCTGCTTTTGCGATCGCCGCCACAACTTTCGCAGCCGCGGCGGCATCACTGCGATAGTTGACGACGACGTCCCAACCATGCTCGGCCACCGCGAGCGCAATAGCGCTGCCGATACCACGACTCGCGCCAGTGACTATAGCTACGCTGTTCATGAATACTTTCGATCAGGGAACAATTATAGACCACTTTGAATTCGACCATCAATCCATCAATCCAGTAATCCAACAATCCTGCAACCTCTTTCCACCTCACTCTTCTTGCAGAACTTTCGCCACCGCTTCCAAAAAGAAATACTCACCCCACATCACGCTTTCATCCACGCCCAAGCCCTTACGCGAATGATAAATCCCGTGTTTGAGAATGCCTTCCCAGCCCGGCGTTTCTGTAGCCAAAAATTCCGGCGTCGTGAGCGTGTCCAAAATGTGCAGACTATACTCGCGATACCGGCGCGCGCGCGTCGCCTCGCTGGTGAGCCGGGCGAGATTCCACATGCCGCTCGCGGCAATGGCGGCGGCGGAGCTTTCATAAAGCGTTTGCGGATGAGGCTCGTCCCAATCGTTGGGTGGAACGCCATGGCCGGGGGTACGCTCAATGTAGAAATTCGCGCACGCTTCCGCGGTTTGCAGATAGCGTGCGTCTTTCGTAAACGTATAAGCCGTGCTGAAACCGTATAAGGCCCACGCCAACCCGCGCGCCCAGGAGGAATCGTGCCGCCAGCCTTGATGCGTGGTCTGGCGCAGAAATTCACCGGTAGCAAGATCGAAAATGCCTTCGTGCGCCGTGCTGCCGTCCCCGCGCACCAAATACTTGCGCGTGGTTAAACAATGTTGATCGGCGAGGCGCCATAGCTTCTCATCATTCGTCTGTTGGGCGGCATAAAAAATCATACCCACGTTCATCATGATGTCAATGAACAAACTTTCCGGCGCCACGAAGGAGCGCAGATACTGGCCTTTTTCCTGAAAGCGCAGCGCCAGCGTACGGCCGGCGTCGATCACCGTCTGATGGATGGCCGCGTCTCCGGTGAGATCGTACCAGCGTTTCCACGTGGAGAAAAAAAGGAAACCGAGATCGTGTACGTTGCGATCGTATTTGCGGTGCTCCAGCAAGCGGGAATAATGCTCCGCTTGCTTGCGCCACCAGTCGTCCCGATTCCGTGCATAGATCAGCCACAGCTGGCCGCCGAGAAAACCCTCGCACCAATTCGTCCATGCTTCGCCGCCGTGTTTCCACTTGCCTTTTACAGTGTACATGGGAAAAAAATCTGGATGCGCGCTCAGCAGATGGCGCAATTGTTTTTCTGCGAAGGCGAATACCTCTCGGCACTTGTCCCTCAAGGCGGCGTGCTGCAAGAGACTCCTCCGAATTTTGGCTGGTGATCAGCGGGTCAAGATCTGAGGCTGGAAATTCTTTCCGGTTTGGTTACAAATTCTCCTCGCGCTTTTCTTGGTACCCGAGGTATTCTTTTTTGGCCTTTATGGCATCGCCTCGCTTATGCGACGCGTTGCCATTATGTCTTTCGACCAGCTTTTCGAGCATGGAACGCGACGGCGCGAGCAACGAATGCAACGCTTGTTGAAAACCTTCAAAGATGTTGATGCTGCGTATGGGCCACAGCACACGGATCACGTGCTTCATGGATTTGGAAACCGGCTCGCGCACGTAGCGCAGCATCAAAAACGTGCCGAGGCGCAGCAGCGCTGCCGTGAGAAAAAGGAAATGCAGATGCGCCCAATGAAACCCGCCTAGGGTGAGCTTCCAATCGGAAAACACCAAGGCGAGCACGCCGCCAATCAACGGCGCGATGGTTGCGGCAATGCCCACCACTGTGCCGTCGACGGCAATGTAGTTCGCACGGCGGTTGGCAGGCGCGAGCTTGTAAACGAGATTCGGAATCGCCAAAGCATTGCCGGCGTCGAACACACCCAATAGATGCACGAGGACGTAAAGCCAGATCGTGTCCGGCGTCGTAAAAATCCAAAGTAGGGCGAAAAGCGCTTTACCGATCAGGCAGATTTGCAGGACGGGCTTGTTGCCGAATTTGTCAATGATGACGCCCCAGGGCTTGAGCGTGAGCAAATTCGTGAGCGTCGAGAGCATGGCCATGGTGGAGACGAACAGATAGCTCAAGCCGGCGTAGGTGAGCATATACACGCCATAGAAGGCTCCAGATATACCCATGGAGAGATCGTATAGCACGCGAAAATAGAAGAGCCGGCGAAAATTCGGATCGTGAAAGGGAATCTTGAGCGACTCCCAAAAGGTAAGTCGTGCCGGTGGCGGCTGGAAAGGCGGCTCGTGCATTTGTTTGATCACTTTGAGGGCGCATAATCCGAAAATCATGCCGCATGAAGTGAGCACGAGAAAACCGTAGGGCGCGGGCGCGAATTGGTGGGTGTTCCACCAATCAATGAATTTTCCCGCGAGCACGCCGAGGATCACTCCGAGCGCGCCACCGGCAAAATTGCGTTGTGCATAAAAACGCCCGCGCACTTTTTCCGGCACGAGATCGACCAGCCACGAAACCCAGGGCACCAGACTGTAAACACCCAGGCCGGCACTGATTGCGAATAAAATAAAGAAGAGCCAGATTTTGTAGGGTTGAAACGCGGGGATCGAAATCAAGGTTACGGCGGCGATGACCATCCACGTCAGCCGGCCCAGCGTTGCAAAGCGTATGGCCATTGTTTTGCGCTGGGCATGCTTTTCGAGCCGGCGAAAGGCGCGGATTTGCAGCAAATTGACGCCGACCTGGATGGCCGCTAGCAGGCCGAACATGAAATCATTCGCGCCCAGGCTGAGCGCAAAGCCGGTGAGCACCACGCCACCCGTGAATACGCCCATGACGCCCGTGAGCGCGCCCTCCAAAAACGAAAGGCGCATACTGCGCAAATTTGTGGCCGAGCCGGCCTCTGCTTCAGATATGTCGAAATGAAAGGGAGAAAAATCACGCCACTGCATATGTGCCGTTCTAAGTCCAACCAGCGCACTTCAAGGAAGTGCTCTCCTACAAATTCAGCGGTGCACCGTCAAAGAAATCAACGACCCCAGTCTCCAACGAATATTCGGCACCTACAACGATTAGCCCTTCGCTCTGAATCAGTCGTTCGAGAACATCCGATCCGTGTCGCAGATAGTTTGCAGAAACCCGGACATTGGCCCGGACGGCGTGTCGCGCGAGATTTTCCTGGTCGTCCCTGATCTCTGTCGTGAGCAACGCTTCCACAGACGGCCGAATGCGATCAACGATGGATCGCAAATTCCGCGACTGGATTTCAGTCGGCCTCTGTAGCTCTTCCAAAGTTGCCTGGATGGCACCGCACCGCGTGTGGCCCAGGATCACCACGAGCCGCGTGCCGTAGCGCTCCGCGGCAAACTCTACGCTGCCCACTTGAGAAGGCGCGACGATGTTTCCGGCAACGCGGATGACAAACAGATCACCCAAGCCTTGATCGAAGACAATCTCCACGGGCACGCGCGAGTCGGAACATCCAAGAATGACTGCAAACGGCTGCTGGTTTGCCACAAAATCGCCACGCCGTGTCTGGCTCAGGAACGTGTCGAGGCTTCGAACGCCGGAAACGAAGCGGCGGTTGCCTTCTCGCAAGCGCTCAAGTGCTGCTAATCCTGAAATCACCAACCTCCATCCTTACCGGTTAAGAGCCTATCTGGAAACCTCATTCTGTCATGCAGAAGGCATCTTGGTAGATTCGGCACTTAGGCCTGAAATCGGCACTGTGCCCGAGTCAACCAAGATCCCTGCGGGATGACATTTCAGGGTTTTCGGACAGGCACTAAGCCCACAATATCACAACTTTAAGACGATTGTTACCTTCGCATTTCGCTGTCATCGTGAGAATCCTTTTCATCACATCCTCCGCACGAATGCGCAATCGGCGTCATCTACATTAGCAGTTTTCCTCAAACTTGCAAGCAGAAGAAAGGCGAATTTTTTTTGCCGAAAAGGCATGGATTTTTGAGGTGCGAATGTAAAGATTGTTTGCAGCTATTCGCATATTCCCCGAATTGGCAAAACCATTTCGGGCAAGACTATTATGAGCTTCACAAGTCGACTGAGATGAACTTTAAACCCAATCAGGATTCCTTTCATGAACCTCCGCGATGCTCTTCAGAAAACCAAATTGATCCTGCTCCCTGAAAACGCTCTTCCAGTTGAAATGACATGCGCCTCGGAGTTGCAGAAAACCTGCTCGCGAGCTGAAGTAGCGCGCGGGAATGCCCAAAATCCACAAGAGGCGCTGCGAGTTGCCGTCGTGCAGAATGCTTCCTTTGACATCGCCAAGATCAAAGCTTCGGCACCAAAGAACAAACACTGGGCCTACGTGCGCGTGACGTCAAATGGGGCGGGAGAATTGCTGGTCTCACACCCCGCGCTCTTGTTTGCATATACCACACGTCTATTGGAAGACTGGGACACCTCACTGCTCGGCGAATTTGAAGGAGGAAAGTATTATGCGGCGGCATTGCGCTGGCATCGTCCATTGTTCGACTATCTCTTGACACAAACCTGGCGCACCGCGCGAAATTTCAATGCGGAAGAACACATTCGCGAATTGGCGCGCGCCGGTTATACACACGTGGAAGTGAATGGTCTCGCTATGCCCGTGCCATTCGAAGATCCCGTGGAGGGCGAATACTATTCGCAGTTCTATTCTTACTGCCCGGCGTTGGATCAATTCGTGCACAGCGAATTGAACAAAGGCCTCTATCCCGTTGAACATCTCACCGCGAATTTGAATCTGTTGAAACGCTACGCGGAGCTGGGACGGAAATACGGTTTAGAACCTGGTCTGTTGTGTTTCGAGCCGCGTTCGGTGCCGGAAAAGTTTTTCTATAAATATCCGACGCTGCGGGGTGCGCGCGTGGACCATCCCTTTCGCAGCCGGCGGCCGCGCTTCACCATGACCAACGCCCATCCGCTGGTGCAGGCGCATTATCGCGAGATGATGCAAAAGCTTCTGCGGGAAGTTCCAGATCTCGCTTATCTCAGCATCTGGAGCAATGACAGCGGCTCCGGCTTCGAATATACCAGCTCGCTTTACGTCGGCAGAAACGGCGGCCCATATCTGATTCGCGAATGGCGCACGCACGAGCAAATCGCGGAGGTGGCCGGCAAAAACGTCGTGCGTTACATGAAGATCCTGCGTGAGGCCGCGGCCGAGCTCAATCCGAATTTTCGCGTATCCCTGCGCCTCGAGCCCTTCAAGGTTGAGCATGATGTAATCCTCTCCGGCTTGGAGGATCATCTCGACCTCGAAGTGCCTTCGCTGCTGGTGCGCGGCTATGATTTACCGTATCATCATGACAAATATCCCGACGTGATGGGCATTGCCGGCAGTGTGCATCATCTGCAGATGGAGACGCAGGAGCGGGAGCTCATCCACGAACACCAAAAACGCGGCATTGCTTCACATCTCATTTACTCGCATGGCAATGGCTATAATTTCGAGCCACTGCTCGGCCTCCCCTATCCCTGGATGATCTGGCAGAAGCTGCAAGAGATGAAAAAAAGCGAAGTGGAATACGCCGCCAATCTCGGCGGCTTTACGCCGGCGCGGCTTGCGCCTTATCATATCAATCAGGAAGTCTTCCGCGCGTTCATGCTCGACCCGAATGCCCAGCTCGAAGAGGTGCTGCAACGCAAAGCAGCGCAGTGGGTTGGAGAAAAAGCGGCGGAGCAGCTCCTGGCGATTTGGCAGCAGACCGATGAAACCATCCAGCACCTCCCCACTCTGCCATTGTTCTCCAATTTCGGCTTTGTCTGGTTGCGGCTTTGGGTGCGGCCCATCATTCCCGATTTGCTTGCCATTCCCGATAAAGAGCGGCGCTATTACGAGCAATTCATGGTGAGCACGACCAACAACACGAATTTGGTGGATCTGGGCAAAGACGTGCTGTTCGAGCTGGTCACGCCGGAATCAGGCGAAAAATTTGTGCAACGTGTTGACGAGCATGTCTGGCCGCGGCTGGAGCGCGTGCTCAGTCTGGCGAGCGCGCAGGCCGGCAACGCGCAGCTTGCGGAACACGTGCGCCGCGTGTTTATCGATCAACACGAACGCTTGCGCGGGTTGCGCTGCTGGGTCGCCACGTTGCGCAGCTTGTCGGCATGGGTTGCGGGCGTGCACGGCTATCTCGGCGCCAAAGATCAGGCCCAAAAACAAAACTGGCGCAAATATCTCGACGACATGATGGCGCGCGATCTGCGCAATACCAAAGACTTGCTCGAGCTGTGGGAAAGCAGCACGGTGGATTTCATGGTCGTTTCCAAAACCGGCGAGACGAGCTTCATTTATGGAGAGAATTTGGGCGAGCTGCTGCGGTATAAAATCGCGCTGGTGGAAAAGTACCGCCACGTCGAGCCGAGGATCGATATGGATATCATGTGGAAAGTATGAGAACATTGTCAAGTTAGGGTTTCCCCCCTTTCTGCACATAAACCAGGAGAGCAGTCGATGCTCGAAAAACCCCTTGTTGAATCTCAAGAGTTATTGTCGCAACCCGAAGCTTTGCGCCGGCGTCTGGCAAAGGACGGTTATCTGTTCTTTCGCGGCCTGTTGCCGCCCGAGCCGCTGCTCCATTTGCGGCGCGAGATGCTCGAAATTTGTCAGAGACACGGCTGGCTTTTGCCGGGCACGAAGCTCGAAGAAGGCAGGGGCCGGACCGATGCCTACAGCGGCTATTTCGAGTTCAACGAGGTCTATCGCGATCTGCAATTCCTCGAGAGTTTCCACGCGCTGGCGCATGAAGCAAAGCTGCTAGGAACGCTGGAAACCGCGCTCGGCGGTCCGGTGTTTCCGCACGCACGCAATATCGCGCGCATCACCTTGCCGGGCTCGATCAAAATGACCACGCCCTCGCACCAGGACCATGTCTTCATTCAGGGCAGCCGCGAAGTTTACACGGTTTGGTTTCCGGTGGGTGATTGTCCTGTGGCATTGGGCGGATTGGGCCTCGCCCGCGGCTCGCACCAATTGGGCATTTTCCCCACAAAGGAAGCGGAAGGCACAGGCGGCTTGTGCGCCGATGTGGATGAGAACCGGTTTGAATGGCACAAAGGTGATTTTCTGCTGGGTGATTTCATCATGTTCAACTCTCTGACCATACACAAGGCTTACGACAATACCTCGAAGGACTTATTGCGCCTTTCTTGTGATTTTCGCTATCAACCGTTCTCCGAGCCATTGGTGGTGTGGGATTCGTTTCGACCGCACATGCAGCATCACGGTTGGGAGAATATTTACAAGCATTGGAAGCAAAAGAACTATCAATTCTACTGGCATCAGTATTCCCTGCAGCTCGTGCCGGCGGTGCATCCGGCGCAGGTTCAACCCACGGCCAAGCCGGTGCTCTGAGATACGACTGGTTTATTCAGCCTAGCGTCCCCTCATCAGCGCGACAATGATTTCCGCGGCACTTTCGATGTCACTCAATGGAACACACTCCGCAGCGGTATGCGCGAGCTCCACATTTCCCGGTCCAAACACAACGGTCGGAATGCCCATGGCATTTAGTATTGAAGCATCCGTGGCGTAATGTGCCGTTTTGAATTCCGACGCCGGATGAACCGTTTGTGAGGCCCGTAAAAGCTCGCGACAAGCCAGACCATTCTTATCGTTGTACACTCCCGGCGCCTCCAGGTAGGGCGGAGCGATTTGAATTCCTTTCACATTCTGCAAGGCTTGCTGCATCGCCGCCCGGATAGTACCGTAATTGTCACCTGGCAGTAAGCGGTGATCAATTTCAATTGTACAAGAGGACGGGACAGTGTTCACGGTTTCTCCCCCAAAAATCCTGCCAATATTCATCGTAGCCGGGCCGAGCTCTGGATGAACCTTCTCATCCAGGCGCTGAGAGTAGGAGGCCAGATGCATGATCACCTCCCCCATCTTCAAAATCGCACTTTCGCCCAGCCAGGGCAATGCCGCATGCGCGCTTTTTCCTTGCGCAGAAAGCATGAACCTGCAGACGCCTTTATGCGCATGAACGATGTTCAACGAGGTCGGCTCTCCGGCTACCGCGAATGTGGCGTCGAGGTTCATCGCCGCCAGTTTTCTCGCGCCTCCAAAAAAATACTCTTCGTCGTGGACGGCGGCCAAAATCAGATTTCTCTTCCATGAATACCCTCGCTTCAGCATCTGCTCCACAGCGTATAAATACACGGCGAGTGCGGATTTCGTATCGCATGAGCCGCGGCCATACAGGAAGCCATTTTCTAGTTTAGGATCGAACGGATCAATGCTCATATTCTCATGAGAAACCGTATCCATGTGTGCTTCCAAGAGCACGGTTTCACGCTTGCCCGCATCGATTTTGGCGATTACATTCGGGTGCTCAGGATCGGAAGCATCGACGCTGAAGTCGACGCCGATCGAGTTTAAAAACTGACCGATATACGAAGCAACCTGTTTTTCCGAGTAGATTTGACCGGAAACGTCTTTACCCATCGGGTTCACGGAGGGGATGGCAATTAAATCTCTGGCGATAGCAACGGCTCTATGCATGACAGGAAGGCTAGTTGTGTCTGACTTGATTCCAGAACGATGGGATTTACGATATTCAGTCAAAATACTCGACTATGTGGTCGACCGAATGATCATGGAATTGTCCTCATCGGCCCGCGAAACGAGAGTTTCTCTCCAGTCAAGTAAAACTTTGTGTAAAATTGATACAAAATCATATAGTCAATTCCCGCATATTCGTGCACCAGATCGGTGTTGGCGTTGGCCCAATCGCGCGGATCTCTTTGCCAAAGCACGTCCGAGTGCGCAATGGGATCCAAATCGTTCGGCAGATGCGCTTCTGAAAACGTCGCCAAAATCTCCTCCACCTGGTCCTGGTGCTCGCGAGATCGCAAGATGAGATCGCGAACCATCAAAAAGAATGGGTTGTTTTTGTTGATTCCGGCAAATCCCTTGACCGAGCGCTGCAAAGACCACCGCTCGAAATTGTTTTTCACGAAGAGATGGTACATCAGATATTGGCAGCCGATCATGAAATTGTTATAGTAACTCTTATCGGCCACGTAAATAGCGGCGGAAACGCC
Organism: bacterium; assembly: GCA_050732395.1. GTDB lineage: Bacteria > Zhuqueibacterota > Zhuqueibacteria > Zhuqueibacterales > Zhuqueibacteraceae > JBIOXB01. The sequence goes on along the minus strand of JBOHQX010000043.1, from coordinate 4,511 downwards.
AGGCAAGATTCCCAATGAAAGATAGTAACGCAATGAAGCGCGCCCTTCGATCAAGCTGAAGATAGGCCTGAAGCCGCTCATGTCGCCATGCGGTGTGTTGGTGCCATCCGGGTTTTTGAGCTGATAGCCCTTTTCCTTCACGGCCTGAACGAGTTCCCGCAGCGTCTCCTGCACGAGCGGTTGCTCGGGAAACGTTAGCGTGCCATAGACCAACGCGAGAATCAGCGGATAATATTGGTCTTTGGAAGTGTTGAATTTGTCCGGATAGCGTGGATACATGCCCGGAGCAAATTTTTGCCGGTTGAGCGCTTGCAGCAGAGCGATATACTCCGCTTCATTTTTCTCAATGGCCAGAGCCGCGAGCAAGATGCCTGAAAAGAAAAGCGCATCGCCCTTGCCAAACTCCGCCACCTGGTTTTGCCGGAGATCCCAGTTGAGCACCCAAGTTTGATTGTCGAGATGGCGGTCTCGCAACCACTTCTTGTAGTTGTGGTATTTGGTTTCCAGGGCTCGATTCATTTTTTCCACCCCTAAAATTGTTTTTTTCTTGGCGGATTGAAATAGAGTAGCGGCGCACGCCACCTCTGCGTCGTAGGTCTTCTAATATTCGCAACATTTAGTTAGGATGGCGAGGACACTTTGTTTATATGAAAAAAATCTTCCAAACGCAAGAAAGAACCGCTCGGCGATGAATCCTGGGGATAGGGTGTGAAAACGCTTGAAATGGCGATAGAAAACTGCAGAACGATCTCGCGTCCTTCCATATCCCAGCCCCTCGTTGAATCGTGGGGCGCTGAAGTTTGACGGTTTTAAGGGTTTGCATGCAGATTGGTATCGACATTTGAGCGCGCCCGTAGGTTCGCCAAATCCGCCAAGAATCTTTGGGACACAAAGGCATAACTATTGACGTAGCTATCTTGCGATGCCCACAACTCACTCTTTCGATCAGCCCATGAAATCGCTTTTCTATCCCGAATGGAATCGCCTGGAGGTGTGTGACCGCCCATTGCCGAAAATCGCCGATGATGAAGTGCAGCTCCGCGTGGCAGCGTGCGGGATCTGCGGCAGTGAATTGGAAGCGTTCAAGCATCGGAGCCCGCGCCGCACGCCACCGCTGATTATGGGGCATGAGTTCTGTGGCGCGATCATCGAAGTTGGGAATGCCGCCCGGGAGTTTCAGGTCGGCCAAAAGGTCATCAGTCACTCCGTAGCGAATTGCGGTGCATGCCGTGCGTGCCGGCGCGGGAATACCCATCTCTGTGAAGAACGGCAAATCTTTGGGATGCATCGCCCGGGCGCATTCGCCGAATACCTCAATGTCCCGGCAAAATGTTTGATACCATGGCCCGAGCATTTGCCTGCGCAGGCGGCCTGTCTGGCGGAGCCGTTGGCCAACGGGGTGCACGTCGCCAATTTGGTGAAAGATCGTAAGCCTGAAACCGTGTGTATTCTGGGCGCCGGCCCCATTGGCTTGATGTGCCAGCAAGCGGTACAGGTCCTTTTGCGCGCAACAACAATTGTGTCCGACTTAATTCCTGAAAGATTGGAAGCTGCGCGAAGCTTGGGCGCTCGCACCATTGTCCCGGCGCAACACGAGAAAGCAGTTGAGGCGGTCCGCGAAATGACTGCACACGAAGGCGTTGATGTGGTCATCGACGCTGCGGGCGCCGCGGCCACCAAGCGGCGAGCCCTGGAACTGGTTCGTCCCGGCGGCGCCGTGGTCTGGATTGGCTTGCATGAAAATACAGTCACCTTAGATTCATACCAGGTGACGCTGCCGGAGATCACTATTCATGGCAGCTACGCCGCGAGCATGGACGAATTGCAGCTGGCAGTGAGCTTGTTGGCCAGCGGGCAGGTCAAGGTGGAAAGTTGGTTGCAATGTTTCTCCCTTTCCGATGGTGTTGCGGCATTTCATAGAATGCTGGCGGCCATTGGAGCAGATATCAAAGCTGTGCTTCTGCCGTGAAAGTTTTTGTAAGCCGCCAACGGATTCAGAATAGAATCCGTTGGTCGCTTTCCATCCGGGGCAAGAAGCTTTCAGATTTTATTCTAAGAGTTTGAAGAGCTGATCGCCAAGGCATATAACAATATTCTGAAAATGGCTAACTATTCGGGTATTTTACCCAGACGGCAAAACTATTAAGGGCAAAACTATTAAAAGCTTCTTCTATGTTCAATTGTTTAGCCCCAAATAGTTTTGCCTTCAATGTTCACCTTGCAAGTAACATGTCATGCAGGAGGCATCTTTTTCAGCTTAGGCACTGTGCTCAATATCAAAAAGATCCTTCCAGGATGACATTATAATGTTACTTGCCGTACTAACTCTGTCAACCGGAGTCGGAAGCTGAATAGCACGAAAATGGAAGCTAAATGCAAGTTTCTCTCTTCCGTGGCAGTTCCATATCCGTGGGAGACAAGTTGGTTTTAGATGGCTAAATTCCTACGATTTTAGCTGTTCGGTATTTCTCTTACCCGCGCAGTCAGAGTAACACACAAGATATGCAAACTTACAAAGTCCTCTATACCGATCATGGTTTTGCCTCCATTGAAAATGAGAGGCAAATCATTGCCGCGGCTGGCGCCGCTCTCGACGTGGCGCAGTGCAAGACTCCCGAGGAAGTCATCGCCCAGGCCCAAGAGGCGGACGCGCTGCTGGTGCAATGGGCCCCGATTACGGCCGAGGTGATCCGAGCGCTGCGGCAATGCAAAGTCATCGTGCGCCTCGGCATCGGCATCGATAATATCGCAATGGCGGAGGCGACTGAGCGCGGTATTCCAGTGTGCAATGTACCGGATTATTGCATTGACGAAGTGGCGGACCACACCGTGACGCTGTCCCTTGCCCTCGTCCGACAGATTCCATTCGTTGATCGCCGTGTGCGTGACGGGGTTTGGAGCATCACCCCTCCCGTGCCCATGCGCGCGATGCGCGACACGATCTTTGCCACCGTGGGTCTCGGACGTATCGCACGAGCCGTGCACCAGCGCATGCGGGGCTTTGGGTGCACCGACATCGCCTATGATCCCAACATTCCTCCTGTCGTTTTTGAGTCCGCGCAGGTGACTGCAAAACGACTCGACGAGGTTTTTGTTACAGCAGATGTTATTTCATTGCATTGTCCACTGACAGCCGACACCCACCATCTGGTCAATGCGGTCAGGTTGAAGCAGATGAAACCGACAGCAGTTCTGGTCAACACGGCGCGCGGCGCGCTGGTGGATACCGTCGCACTTGCGCACGCGCTGACAGAGGGGCAGATTGCCTCCGCTGGCCTGGATGTGTTTGAACAGGAGCCTTTGCCGGAAAATCATCCCTTGCGCACCTGTCCGAATGCCATTTTCACTTCGCATATGGCGTGGTACAGCGAACGCAGCGTTCCCGAATTGCAGCGCAAGGCGGCGGAGGAAATCGTGCGCGGCTTGCGCGGCGAACCTTTGCACAATCAAGTCAACACATGAAGATTATCCGATTCTTGAACGACCGGGGCAAAGCCTGTTTCGGTACGCCGGCAGACGAGGGCAGGGCAAATCTCATTCACGGTGACATCTTCGGCGAATTCGAAGCCACACATGATCTCGTGGAAATCAAGAAACTGCTTGCCCCGGTCGCACCGGTCGCTATTCTCGGCACAGGGCTAAACTACCGGAAGCATGCTCAAGAGAGCGGCATGGCCGTTCCAAAATTTCCGGTATTGTTCGTAAAAGGACTGAACACGCTGCAACACCCGGGCGATCCCATTGTGATCCCAAGATACTTGAGAAGCGACAAAGTGGATTATGAATGCGAGCTCGCCGTGGTGATCGGCAGGGCTTGCAAGAACGTCACGCGCGATCGCGCCCTCGACTGCGTGCTCGGATACACCTGTGCCAACGACGTCAGTGCGCGCGATTGGCAGCTCGAAAAAGGCGGAGGGCAATGGTGTCGCGGCAAATTTTTCGATACCTTCACTCCTCTGGGACCATATCTAATCACCACGGAAGAATTGCCCGATCCGCAAAATTTGCAGATCAAAACGGTTCTGAACGGCGAGGGCGTGCAAGAAGCGAATACCAATGACATGATTTTTGACATCCCCAGCTTAATCGAGTTTTTCAGCGGCAGCACCACGCTGCTGCCGGGTACGGTGATACTGACGGGCACGCCGCACGGCGTCGGTATGAGCCGGCAGCCTCCGCGCTGGCTGCGTGCTGGAGATGAGGTGACCATTGCGATCGAAAACATTGGGAGGCTCACCAACACCGTGTCGTATGAAAGGACGGGGTAGCGTCAAAATCTCTCATAACCATTCAGGTGCTTTTGAGCAGACAAAACAACTGCGGGCAAGACTATTGAAAAGTTTAAGCGTTTAAAGAATCAAACATAGAATAAATTTTTAACTTTTTTTCCAACGGATAGATTAAGACCAACGGATGGAAAGATTGAGTGTTCTATCCGTTGGACTTAATCTATCCGTTGGAGCCGCCCGCAGGGCTACGGATTTCAGCTTGTCTGAAAATCCGTTGTAGAT
>JBOHQX010000042.1:0-11396 GCA_050732395.1 bacterium | reverse complement strand
CCTACACCAGCCTTTCAGACAAGCTGAAAGCTGAAGCACTTCGTGCAGCATCAAATTTTACCCGCGGATTGAAGAACCCCACAGATCATAGCTTCATCGGTGGGATTCTTCAATCCGTGGGAAATTTTTAGGTCAAAAACTTTTAGAATTCTATTCTGAGTTTATTTCGCTAAGCGCTTAGCCTCAGGCAAGTCATGTTTTTGTAATGTATTCCTTAAAAGTCGAATTCTTTCATTGAGTATCTTTACTTGCGCGTTATCAGGTTGGTTAGCAAGTCCTGCTATTCCCTCTAACATTGCTATTTCATCCGTGGCCTTTTGAGCAAGAAAAGCTTTTAAGTTCTGAGGTGAAACTGAAACATACTTGATGAGTAAATATACTTCAAACAAGTTCCTTGTAATCCAAGCATAAATTTCCGCCGAAAAATCTATTAATGATACCAATCGATCAATCTGGATTGCGGCATAGGAAGTGAGTTTTTTCAATAGTAAGTTCTTTTCATCATGTTTATCTCTGATCTCAATATTTAGAGCAAGCTGGATCAGCAGATTTCTAATATGAAGAAGATTGTTGACTACGTCTTCCTGTGTGCCGAACTCAACTTTGTCCTTAATTTGCATGAAGGTCCTTAATCCAGCCTTCGAAGGAAAGGGATACTTATAGTCAAAGTAGATGGTAAATAATTTGTTTTCATGTTTAGATTTCGTGCTGCGCATGCATGACAATCGTTAGGCAGCGGTCGATTAGATCGTTATTTTTCATGGTTTTTTGAAACCCTCGACAACCCAAGCTACTGCTCAAACAAGCCACATAGGGAAAAAGAGGCAAAAAGACACGCCGATCATCATTATGATCCAGCCGCGAGGCGGCATTAACCCTGGTTTCTCAAAGAGATTCGTCGTTATTAAAACAAAAGCAATCCATCCGGCAAGATAGAGTGCACCGGCAAGAATTGACAAACGCCTTATGCTTTCTGATCTCATGAGCATGTCCATCTTTTGCTTAACAATTGTTTTGTCCTAAATGGTTTTGCCTCCTAAAATCAAGCCTGCTATAGCTTGATCATTGGAAGACCTTTTAATTTGAAAATGAATAGTTACCCAAACTCCTTACATCCACCTCGCCAACAAAAGCAAAATCACCAGCGTCCCAATTAAATACACGAGATAAGCATGCACTGAGCCTGATTGCAGCCTACCCACCTGCCGCGCCACCAGGCGAACAAGCGCCACGAGCGGCCGGTACAACGCTTTTTCGAACCACGGCGTGATCTCGCTTTTGTATTCAATCGACTGCACGAAATATTTCGACTCTGGATGAAAGTCAATCGTGAGTTCCTTGGTGGGACGATAGAGCTCGGCGAACACGCGGCGCAACGGCTCCGCGAAGGAGGTGGCAGTGTATTCCATGCGTGGTGTTTGGCCGATCCGGCCGCAGCCCCACGAATCGCTGCGGCGCAGCCCATGATTGGCGCGCAGCAGCCACAGAATCGCCGGCACGAGCATGAGCACAAGCAAAACGCCCAGCGCGGCAAGCGGCGGCGACATTTGCGCAAAACCCTGCGGCGTTTGCAGCGTCAAGCCCAATGAGAAAACAGTCCGGGTGTCGGGCAAGCCGCCGAGCCCCGCGATCAATTTGCTGAAAATCGGTACTGCAACGAAGGGCGCCAGCCCCAGCACGATGCACGCGAGCGCCAGCAATCCCATGCCCAGCCGCATCGAAAACGGTGACTCATGCGCGTGCTCGGCCTGGTGTGAGCGGGGAATGGCGAGAAACGTGATGCCGAAGGCCTTCACGAAGCAGGCAACGGCCAGACCGCTGGTGAGCGCGAGCATGCCCACGGCCAGCGGCATGCCCACCGCGACTTCCGGCACGGGAATGTTCCAGCCGCCAAGCAATGCTTGAAACACCAGCCATTCCGAGACGAAGCCGTTGAGCGGCGGCAGGGCGGAAATCGCTACCGCGCCGATCAGAAAGAAAAACGCGGTCCACGGCATGCGTTTGATCAACCCGCCCATTTCTTCCATGTTACGCGTGTGGGTGGCGTGCAGCACCGACCCCGCCCCCAAAAACAACAGGCCTTTGAACGTGGCGTGATTGATGGTGTGATACAAACCGCCAATGACACCCAACGCCGCCAGCGTGCTGAGCCCATAGCTTTGGAACATCATACCGGCGCCGAGTCCAATGAGAATGATGCCAATGTTTTCAACGGAGTGATATGCGAGCAGGCGCTTGAGATCATGCTCCATTAATGCGTATAGCACGCCGAGCAAGGCGGAGATCGCGCCGAGGGCGAGCACGGTTACGCCCCACCACACCGGCCCTCCGCTCAATAAATCCAGCAGCACACGCGCAAAACCGTAGATGCCCATCTTGATCACCACACCCGACATCATTGCCGAAACGTGGCTGGGCGCAACCGGATGCGCCATGGGCAGCCAGACGTGCAATGGGATGATGCCGGCCTTCGAGCCAAAGCCGAAAAGCGCCAGCAGGAAAGCCGCATTGCGCACGAGCGGTGAGAGCGTGGCAGACGCAGTGCGCATGCCTGCAAAAGAGGTGGTCAAGTCGCCGCCCGCAAGGGCTTCTGAGCCAGAAAGCAGGAGAAACATCCCCATCAATGCGGCGAATCCCGCATGCGTCATCGCAATGTACCACACTCCGGCGCGCACGGCGCCGGGCTGATCGTGCTCGGTGAGCACCATCCAATATGCCGAGAGCGACACGGCCTCCCAGCAAATCAGAAAAGTGAGCGCGTTGTCGGCCATCACCTGCACGCTGAGGGCGAACAACAACACGTTGAACATCGCACCGAGCATGCGCAGCGAATAGCGACCTTCATATGCAGCGGAATAACCGAAGCCATAAATTGCCGCGGCCGCGCCGACAAGCCCGATGACCACGAGAAAGAATGCACTCAGGCCGTCGACGCGAAGGGCGAGGCCCGTGAGCGGAAATACCTCTGCTGCTGTGAATACGAATGGAACGCCGGTTTTGATCACGGTCGCGCCCATCATCAGACTGGCGCCCGCGCCGATGACCGCACCAATTGCCGCCAAGGCGCGGCCCAGCGCGCCGCGGCCGATGGCCAGAGCTGCTAATGCGCCCAACGCATGGCCGAGCAGTATGGTTTTAAAAAGAAAGGGCATTAAAATTTCGCCAGCTTATTCCTTTCAAAACGTTTTCGTTGTGGTTCTCAGTTCGTAGCGGAATTCTGGTTGTAACCATCAACGGGGCATCGCCTTGAACCGAAAAGAAAAATCTCTGCGCAATCTCTGCGTATTCTTTGCGTGAGACATTTGAAACAAAGCTTCGCAATTGTTTTGCCCGAAATCGCTCTATCTATCTTATGAACCCGGTAAACGGTCACTTTGCTTTTTGCTTATTTCCTTTTTCTTTTTTCCCCATTGCTTTCGACCGCCTGAACGCGCTCGAGCGCCGTAAGAATACCGCGCAAAATATCGGCAGGCTCCGGCGGGCAACCCTTCACGAACACGTCCACCGGCACGAATTTATCCACACTGCCGGCGACCGCATAGCTGCCTGCGAACACGCCGCAATTCTGCGCGCAATCGCCGACCGCCACCACCAGCTTGGGATCGGGCGTGGCCTCGTAGGTCTTGCGCAGCGGCACCTCCATGTTGCGCGTGACCGGACCGGTCACCAACAGCATATCCGCGTGGCGTGGTGAGGCAACGAAATGTACGCCGAAGCGCTCGCTGTCATAAACGGGATTGGTGATGCCGGTGATCTCGATCTCGCAGCCGTTGCACGAGCCGGCGTCCACTTCGCGAATGGCCAGCGCTCGCCCGAACAACCGCCGCGCCTTTTCATCCACCTGCCGGACCAGTTGTACCACCTCGGCCTCGCCGGGGCCGAGCGGCTCAGTGACGATTCCGGTTTTGAAAATCTTTTGAAATAAAGCAGGCATGGCACTTCCTCAATCACCCTAAGTCGCCGTCATGTATTTTGATGAAACGATGGCAGGCAGATCTGATGCAATTCCTGCGAGGAGCTCCGGCTGCAAGAAAGTGGAGGGAGTAAAGATGATAATGAAACCGCATGAAAAAATGGACCGTTTTGCCCATGAAGCAATCATCAAGAGTCCATTCTCTTTTTTTGTTCCGCAGGGCGTGTGAGCTCCTTCCACACCCAGGACCCTGGCCACACGCACAATTGCGCGTGTTTTGAAAAAGCGTGCGAAATGTACTCATAAGTTCGCACTTAGGCAAGCGTGAAGGCAGTTTTCAAAAAAAACAATTTGTTTCTGTGAGGATTTCCCCGTTACATTCTGTCATCACCACGGCTATTCCATTCGAAGTTCACGTGTTGCTTAAACAACAAAAATTGCAGTGGACAAAATGATTGACGACAGAATCATGTTCCCAATCATTTTGTCGTCAATCACTTGGTCTTATTGGCTTCCGGCCTTCCGGACCATGTTGTTCGCGAAAAACAACACCAACGATGGACCAAACCAAACAGGGCATCTCACCGCCTAGAGGGTTGTCGCAAATGGCAACTCCAATTCTGCTGCGAAACTTGAACTCGCACGAAGATTATCAAGCCTGCGTCGCTTTGCAAAAAGAAACTTGGGGCGACACTTTCGCGGAATGCGTACCTCCTTCATTGTTGATGGTGAGTCAGAAAATCGGTGGTGTGGCTGCCGGTGCATTCGATCATACCGGGAAATTGCTGGGATTCGTTTTTGGCTTGACCGGCGTAAAACAAGGCCGCCTGGTGCATTGGTCGGACATGCTCGCGGTGCGGCCGGAGCATCGCGATGGCGGAATCGGCACGCGTTTGAAGCTGTATCAAAGAGAGCAAGTGCAGGCCTTGGGCGTGGAAGTGATGTATTGGACTTATGATCCGTTGGTCGCGCGCAACGCGCATCTGAATTTGAATCGCCTGAGCGTGCGGGTCGAAGAATACGTTCCGGACATGTATCGCGAGGATCCGCAAGGCACGCTGCACCGCGGCATGAGCTTGGATCGATTTGTGGTGGCGTGGCCGCTGCGCGCGAAACACGATGAACAGAATGTTCCGGTGGGCCAGCCTGAAGACTGGGCAGATGCGCCGATCGCCAATACAATCGTCGAGCAAAGCAGGCAGTCCATGCCAGTTGCAGGGGAATTGCCGCTGGCTTCCGCCGTGCGGGTGGAAATTCCTGGCGATATTCATGCGCTGAAAGCGATCTCCTTGGATCAAGCCGTGGCCTGGCGCGCATCCACGCGGCGCGCGTTCTTGTTTTACCAGGAGCGCGGTTACGAGGTCGCGGCTTTTCATCGCGACGAGAGAGACGGCCGGTGTTTTTATCTCTTGATGCGACGCTGAGCTCAACCGGCCTGTCATGCAGGAGGAATCCCGAAAGGGCCTTGCCGTTTGTGAGGCTTTGCCGCGTGGTTCATTTCACCAAGATTCTTCTGAATGACAATCTTGCAGGGTGAAGATCATCATCCGCCCTCCGTATCATCTCAAGGAAATGCTCATGCTGCATCTGCAAAAAATCACCCTGCGGGAAATTCGCTTGCCTTTACGTGAGCCGTTTGAAATCTCCTCCGGCGTCGTTTCAGAACGTCGCATCATGCTGTTACAATTGCGCGATGCCGACGGCATTGTGGGTTGGGCGGAATGTGTGGCCGATGAACAACCGAATTACTCGCCCGAGACCATCGATACCGCCTGGTTTGCGATCAAAGAATGGATCGCGCCGCGTGTGCTTGGCAAAATTTTTCGGCATCCGAGCGAAGTGCACGCGGCTCTCGAAAAAAATTTTCGCGGCCACAACATGGCCAAAGCCGCGGCGGAAATGGGTATGTGGGAGCTTGCAGCTCGCCAACAAGATCTTCCGCTGTCAAAACTGCTCGGTGGCACGCGCACGAGCATTGCGACGGGCATATCTTTGGGAATTCAAAGAAACCCGGAGATGCTGGTGGAAAAAGCCAGGGCCTGCCGGGCTCTGGGCTATCACAAAATCAAAGTGAAGATCAAGCCGGGCGCGGACGTGGCATACGTGCGCGCCGTGCGCGAAGCGCTGGGCGCCGAGGCGCCGATCATGGCCGACGCGAACAACGCTTACACCATGCGAGATCTGGAGACTCTGAAAAGACTGGATGAGTTCAATCTGATCATGATCGAGCAGCCCCTGGCCTGGGACGACGTCGTTCGTCACGCAGCTTTGCAGCAGCAGCTCAAAACGCCGATCTGCCTTGATGAATCGATTACCAGCGTGGGAAAAGCTGAAGACATGGTGGCCTTAGGCAGCGGCAGGATCATCAACATCAAGCCCGGCCGGGTCGGAGGCTTCAACGCCTCGCTTGCGATTCATGACTTTTGCGCCCGGCACAACGTGCCGGTATGGTGCGGTGGCATGCTGGAAAGCGGCGTCGGCCGCAGCCACAACGTCGCGCTCGCTTCCTTGTCGAACTTCGTGCTGCCTGGTGATCTTTCACCCAGCGCACGGTACTGGGAGCGCGATATTGTCACACCGGAATGGACTATGGATGCGCAAGGCATGGTCAACGTACCGCTCGATCAACCGGGCATGGGCGTTGCAGTGGATTTGAATCGCGTGGATGACTTGACCGTGCGTTGCGAGACCCTACGCTTGTAGTAGTGCCTTCAGGCACAAAACTCACAATGACCTAAACCACCTTCGATCATCAGAATTCCATCCAATGTTTGATTCTTTGATCGCATATCCGCTATGCCAGGTCATGCCTTGAGCCTTCCCGAAAAAATCGGGCTTTTCTTTTCGCCGGCGCTGCAACACCGCCTGCTGACTCTGCGCCACGATTTGCACCAACATCCAGAATTGTCTTTTCAAGAAAAAAGAACGGCGGGAAAACTATACGTTGAATTGTCGCAAGTGCAGCCGCTGCAGCTCGAGCGTGTTGCCGGAACCGGCGTCATCGCGCGACTACGCGGCCGCGATCCGCAGGCGCCCGTGGTCGCGATTCGCGGCGACATTGACGCGCTGCCGATTCAAGAAGAGACCGGATTGCCCTGGGCTTCCGTGCATGCCGGCGTGATGCATGCCTGCGGCCATGACGTGCATGCTACCTGGGCCCTGGGCGCGGCGCATTTGCTCACCGAGAATCCTGCACGAGGAGACGTCCTAATTGTTTTACAACCCGCCGAAGAGACCGGTGCGGGAGCCCAGGCCATTTTGCAAAGCGGTGTTTTGGAAGAGGTGCAGGCCATTTTCGGCGCGCATGTTGACCGCCGATTCGCGGTTGGACAGATCGTTGCCGAAGCCGGGCCGCTGGCGGCTGCGGCAGATACTTTTGTGATCGAGCTGCTCGGCAAGGGCGCGCACGGCGCCAGGCCGCATGAATCAGCCGATCCGATCGTAGGTACCGGCGCTTTGATCAATGCTTTACAGACAATCGTCTCGCGGCGTTTGAATCCCGCCCATGCCGGCGTGGTTTCCATTGGCAGCGTGCGCGCAGGCACGGCTTCCAACGTCATTCCCGAGCGCGCGAAGCTCACCGGCACGTTGCGCGCCACGCTGCCGGAAGTTCGCTATTTGTTGCAGACTGAAGTGCGAAACATTTCTGAGTCCATTGCACAAGCCTATGGCTTGGACGCGGTGGTCAGAGTCGAGGAAGGCACGCCGCCTTTGGTGAATACTAAGGGCCCGATCTCATGGGCGCAACAAGCGGTGCGATCATTATTGGGTGAAGAAGCACTGGAGCCGCTGGGCTTTCTCAATATGGCCGGCGAAGATTTTGCTTTTTATTTGGAAAAGATCCCGGGCTGCTTTCTGCGCATCGGCGCCCGCGAGCCCGGCGGCGAACCCACGCCCGCGCACGCGCCGCGTTTTTATCCTGCAGAGGAAAGTATTTTTATCGGCGCGGCGGTGCTGGCAGAGACGGCGCGGGTGGCATCGGAAATGATGCATCGATAAGGCCCGTAGGGGCGACCCGCTGGGTCGCCCTGTTTTTTCAACCCAATTTTGCAACGATTTCCCTAAAACTCTCCAACCCTGCCTCAAGATTTTCGACGATCTCTCCCGCCAGCACATCGGGATCGGGCAAATTATCGAGATCGGCGAGACTTTCATCCTTCAGCCAGAAAATATCCAAACTCGTCTTGTCACGTGCGATGATTTCGTCATAAGGGAACTTGCGCCAGCGGCCTTCCGGATTCTTCTCCGACCATGTCTGTTTGCGTTTGTGGCGGTTTTCGGGATTGTAACATTTGACAAAATCCTGCAAGTCTTCAAACTTCAGTGGATTTTTCTTTTTGGTATGATGGATGTTGGTACGGTAATCGTAGTACCACACCTCTTTCGTCGCCACCTCTTTGCCGCCGGGCCGATTGTCGAAAAAAATCACATTCGCTTTCACGCCCTGCGCATAGGTAAAAGTCATGCTGCTTTTCTTTCCAAAGGGCGGATTAGTCATGACGTAATCAAAATTATCACTCGCCTTGGCAATCAAAGAATCATTGCGCGTGATCGGTGGCTCGCTTTCCATGTCGCCGATGTTGTGCAGGAGCAAATTCATCAAACACAACCGGTACGTGTCCGGCACGATTTCCCAGCCGCGAAACGTTTTGAATTTCAGAAATTCTTTTTCCTGTTTATCCAATCGTAGGGCCGGTCGGGAGTTCGTCACTGACGTGTGTGCGCCGGTGAGAAAATCATAAGCCGCCAAAAAGAATCCGCCTGTGCCGCACGCCGGATCGGCAATGGTTTTTTCGGCTCCGGGCGCAGACATTCCACCATCGCGCGGATGAGCGGCCGCGGCGTGAAATATTGGCCGGCGCCGCTCTTCACGTCCTCGGCACTTTTCTCCAGAAGTCCTTCGTAAATTTCGCCTTTCACGTCCGCGTCCATCATTACCCAATTCTCGCGGTCGATCATGTCGATAATCTTGAATAGCTTGGCCGGATCCTGGATACGGTTCTGGGCCTTGAAAAAAATCTGCCCCAGCATGCCGGACTTTTGCCCCAGCTCACGCAGCAGCTTGACGTAATGCTCTTCCAACTCCGCACCCTTTTTCGAGCTCAGACTTTCCCAATTATAGACCTTCGGAATGTTGGATTTGCGGTTGTACGGTGGTTTGGCATACTCGCCCGCCATCTTGAGAAACAGCAGATAGGTCAACTGCTCCAAGTACTCGCCGTAACTTACGCCGTCGTCGCGCAGGGTGTGGCAGAAGTTCCAGACTTTGGAGACGATGCTGGTGGTGTTGGGGCGAGCCGCTGGCTCGCCCTTGCTCTGATTCATATTCTTACCTCTGCACGTTTGGGGCGCACGGGCCGTGCGCCACTACGATTTTGATGCATTGATACGCTCCAACAACTTCTCCGCCGGCTCGGCGTTGGGGTCTTGCGGCACCAGCTTCCCTTCGAAGGGCTTTTTTCAAAATATTCTGCTGCAGCGCGGCGGCTTTTTGCAGGCTCTCTATGAGAGACTCTCTTCCAATTTGTCGCAACCCGAGGGGCGGCTTTCGATTTCTTGAACGATCTAATGCTGTGAGATAGGTCTGCGTAAACACAACTCCCTTGGGCCATTGCGAGATCAAAAGTTTGTTTTTGTTCTACTTTTGGTATTCATGCTACCCTAAATAGGAAAAAATTAAACATTTTTTGCAAGTACCGGCATGAGAAAACTTCGCTTTGTTTTTATCAACATCTTCGTTACATTTAAAACGAATCTAAAACAGGGCTAGTCCCTGAAGTAGGATTCCCCCGAGACGGCGCAAGCCGTCTTTCCTTATTATAGAATTCGATTACTTTTGATTATCCGTTACCTTTGTTTTCGCCCTTGCCTTCTCCACCCGAATGCACTCCAACAACTTCTCCGCTGGCTCGTCATTGGGATCTTGCGGCACCAGCTTGCCTTCGAAGGCCTTTTTCAAAATGCTCTGCCGCAACGCCTCGGCTTTTTGCAGGCTCTCTTGATGCTCTCTTCCAATTTGTCGCAAACTGAGAGGCGGCTTTCGATTTCTTGGACGATTTGGTGTTGTTCGGGTAATGTGCAAATCGGTATTATTAGTTGCTTGATATCTCTCAGATAAATGGTTTGTTGAGCTGTGGAGCCTGAAATCACAAGCAGCGCTTTTTGCATAGATGGCGATTTCAGAATATAGGTCAAATACTTGCTTTCTAAACCTGTATCCACCTTGAGTAAAATCACACTGCCAAGTAAGCAAAAAGTCTCCACAGTATTCACAATACACATCCGACCAACAGTCGCCCCCCTGCTCACAATCAGAATATCTCCTCTTGCTGGATCACAACGTTTTTGATACTTCTCAGCGTCGTTTTTTGATACAAACAAAGGATCATCAAAACTCACTCCATTCTCACGAATATCTTTTGCTGACAGGAAATAAACTCCGCCGGGAGTAGTCTTTGGTCTGATATGCTCGCCATCAGTTATTTTGTTCGATATGTCCTCTAACCTCACCCAACGCCAACACTCCGGCAATTCCGGCAACTCCGCCAATTCCGCTTCCGTCAGCGGCGGAAATTCTTTCGATTTTTGCGGCTTGGGCGGTTTCTTTTTGCCATTGTTGTCAACGCCGGCTTTTTGCCATTCCACGTGTTGCTGCTGGAACTGCTTTTCGCGCTCGACCTTGATTTGCGTCAGCAATTTTTCCGCCGGCTCCGGCTTGTGCTGTTCGCGCCACGCGGCGGTGAGCTTGCCTTCAAAAGCGTATTTCAACACCGCCTGGCGATAAGTTCTCAGTTGTGCCTGTGCTTGCTTCAAGCTGGCGATGCCGGCGTCCAGATCGGAAAATAGCTCTTCGATTTTGGCGACGATGCGGTGCTGCTCGGCGAGGGAGGGAGGGGGATTTCTGATGAATCAAATTTACCTTTTGTTATATGAGCTAAGCCGGCTCCACCATGTGCATTGTTAATGTACTCATTCAAATTCTGGTTAATAGCAAATCTCAAATACTTTTTATTAATGAGGTTTTCATCAAAAACCATCTTGAAGATATGCTGGTTGAGCCAAGCTTTTCCGCGCTTCCAAATATGCGCGCCAAAAGATGTGCCTGGTGTTCCAGACCATGCAAATACCAGCGTTCCAATATCAATAAGAAATTTTTCGTCAAACTTATTGGTGCTGTAATTGAATGGTGCTTCTGGATTATTGAGGTTTTGTATTCTTACGATCGGAAGCCCTGACGTTTCCCATTCAGAAGGTTTAAACGCTCGGCCATTCACCAGATGAACCAACGTACTTATTCTTGCCGAAGACCATCCCTGTGGCAATTCTTTTGTTGATAATAGTAGATTGGATGTGTCGGTCTTTTCTTTTTTCATTCTACGCCGCCAACGTCTCGTTCAATTCATCAATCATCCCATCCATTTCCTCGCCGAACAACTGGTGCATTCTGCCGATGCCGCCATTGGTAAAAATGTACCTGTAGGGG
>JBOHQX010000041.1:0-127780 GCA_050732395.1 bacterium | reverse complement strand
TATCTGTACCGCCTGCAGGCGGGAGATTATTCGGAAACGAGGAAGTTGGTGTTGGTCAAATAATCTGACGGTATTGGAAATTTGCAGCTACCTGTCTTAGCCTCGATCATTCATAAACGTTACCACGAAGAGCACGAAGTTCACGAACATCAAAGCTTTAGCCAGACCATGCTCCTACAACTCAGTTTTGGGTCGATGGTGTGGCCAAATTGCTCAACCAATTCTTCCATTACACTTCGTGCACTTCGTGGTGAATTTTTCGGGTTAGAATCTGATCCCGGCATCCCTACGGGATGACATTCACCGCCGCGCCTAGCATCATCCTTCGAATCAATTCCTCAAAATAATCCCCCATGTACGGCCCAAAGAAGGACATGAGGCGCGATTCATATGCGGGATAGTAATAGTATTTGCCCGGCAAGAGATAGCCGATATAACTGCCGTTGAAGCTGGTGAACATGGCTTGATAACCATTCGTCCGGGAAAATTCCTTCAATTGCGCCGCCATCTCGCCGCTGAAATCGCAGGGCGTGCCGATCCAAAGCAGGCTGTCAAGCGCGAGCAATTGTAGATAAGAATCTCTCTCATGTACCAGTTTTTCAGCGAGCCAGGGCGCGACGCGAAAATCGCCTGTGAAACGAAGATGCAATGGCGGCAAGTCCACGAGCAAGCCCAATGTGCGCAGCGATGCTCCGGTATGAAACTCAGCCTTTTGCAATCGCGGCAACAGGCTGTCGGCCAGGGCTTCGCCAATGTCGCGCGCCAGGTCAAATCCCCTGCCATCGCCTTGAGGGCGATGACTGCCCACGGCGCCCGCAAAGAAAACCGCTATGCCCGGCACGGCTTTTTCGATTTTATTGCGCCAATAGCCGGGATAATCGGCGGAGAGCTGCAAGTTATCGAATGTCAAGACTGTCGCGTGGGCGGCATATGCGCCGATGATGCCGTGATCACCGTTATCCTTGCGCAAAGCGATAAATGAAAAACCGTCGTCAACCCTGCCCTTCTCGCCCACCAGCCGGTTGGCGACATGGCGCGGCGCGGAAAATTCGCCACAAGCAATACTCGCCGGCGACAAATCTGCCAAAGCGCGGCGGATCGCTTCAACCGACTGCCCGATGATCCATTGCAAAACGCCGGGATTATGTTCGCCCGCAAACTGCTCCGCCAGTATGCCTTCGCCCCACGCGCCCAGGCTTGAATGTGTATGCGTCGCCCCAAACATAACTTGATGCCGCTGCAAACCGAATTCACCTTGCACATGCCGCATGATGCCGTCCGCCATGGCGCGCGAGACAATCAGCGCATCGAGGCTTATGCACACCATCTTTCTATCTTCCACCTGCAACGCTATGGCACTGGCATAGAGACTGTCGTGCACGCCCTGCGCCGGTTGTCCGTGGCGTTTGCTATAGCCGGCCAGTGGCAACCGAGGAAACGCACTCTGCGGAGGGATGTTATTGGCATGCTGTTCAGCTCGTTGCTCTGATGATTGTCGCAATGGGGGGATCAGTGTAGTGCGGCCCCAACCTGCGTTTAGCCTTCCTCGCGTCGCCGCCAGCTCATGATCTGAGACCAGATTTTGCAGACGCGCGCGAGTGGCGGCATAGTAAGAGGTCTGAAAGTAGGAGGTATCATCCACCGGACGCACAGCAAGGATGATCGTGAGCGCGACAATGGCGAAGAGGCCGAGAAGAATTCGTCGAAAATGTTTTGGGCGAGAGCGTGCACGCGTCATATGCCAAACCCTGTGGCGCGATTGCGATTTTGGGTTTTCCCGAATTTTGAACAAAAGAACACAAACTTTCTTCCTCCGGCAAGCGAAATTTTACACCGTTTGAATAGAACTTGCACGGATAGGCATAATTCTTTATCTTCTTCGGCGCGAATGAAAACGATCTTTCAGAGCCATTGATTTGCGATTTACGATTATTGATCTGCGATCGTAATTCGCCGCTCGCAATCGAAAATCGGAATTCACCAACTTTCTTGGAAGGATGTTCTGATCCGAATTTTGTCTCCCAGCGCTGCTTCACAGTCTTGCCATACGCCGCTCCACGTGCAATCAAATCACCTGGTTTTGACTCTGTGTGAACCAAACATCTTTAGGAGGAAATCATGCTCGCTGACCTCGGTTTCAAAGACACATTGTTCGTCATGCCGTTCGATCATCGCGGCTCTTTCATGGCCAAAATGTTCGGTATCAAAGGCCGCCAGCCGACGGCGGAAGAGACCAAAGAAATCGCCTCGACCAAAAGGATCGTGTATGAAGGATTCCAGCAGGCGCTAGCACAAGGCGTGCCAAAAGACAAGGCGGCAATTTTGGTGGACGAGCAGTTCGGCGCCGAGTGCGTGGTTGATGCGTTGCAGAAAGGCATCAAAGCCGCCATGCCCGCGGAAAAAAGCGGCCAGGATGAATTCGATTTCGAATACGGCGAGCAATTCGGCGCCCACATCGAAAAATTCAACCCGACTTTTGTGAAGGTGCTGGTACGCTACAATACCGAAGATGATAAAGAATTGAACAAACGCCAGGCCGTGCGGCTGGCGCGGCTCAGCGAATACTGCCACAAACACAAACGCAAATTCATGTTCGAATTGCTGGTGCCCGCGCTGGAAACGCAGCTCACCAGGCTCGGCGGTGACAAAAAGAAATTTGACACGGAGGTGCGGCCGGGTCTGATGGAAAAAGCGATTGCAGAAATGCAGGCCGCAGGCATTGAGCCGGACGTCTGGAAGCTGGAGGGTCTGGAGCGTGCCGAAGATTACAAAGCCATCGTGGCTCAGGCCCGAAGCAAGGGCCGCGTGCACGTCGGCATGATTGTGCTCGGCCGCGGTGAGAATGCCGAAAAAGTGAATCACTGGCTCAAGGTCGGCGCGAAGGTTGAAGGCGTCATCGGATTCGCGGTCGGCCGTACGGTGTTCTGGGATCCGCTGGTCGGCTATCGCGAAAAGAAGCACAACCGCGAGCAGGCAGTGGCTCAAGTCGCGAAAAACTACAAAGGCCTCGTCGACGTGTTCAGCCAGGCGCAAGCCGGCCGTTAGCGGAGCGTTCTGAGCTTCGTTGCAATATGACGTGCGGCCGGGCATTCATTCGGGTCAATGACGATGAGTTAACGGAACGTAACCACCGGATCACCGCCCGGCCGCTTTTGCTTTATCGCCAGTTTTCAAGCATACAGGATTTGTCGCGTTCGTTCTGAACATGATTGTCTTCTTATCTTTCCTCGGCCTGATTGCCGCCATGCTGGCGGTGCAGGCTCTCATTCTGCTGGCGCATCGTTATCAGCATCGCATGGGCACGATGCTGCTCGGCGCCGTGGCCAGCACGGGCATATTCGGCGTGTGGATGTTCGCAGGTGTGGTGCCGGTGTTGCGCCTGTCGGACAACCTCGTTGTGCCCCTTCTGTCGACTATTTTTTATTCCAATCTGGTGGCGGCGATACTGGTCGTTTACATTTGCGATGGCACCAAGGCGGCGCGCCGGTTTCTGCTCGTGATGATGGGAACGTTCGTCATCACGATCATCCTGCAAGAGATCATCGACGTCCTGCGGCAGGTCGAGACCATCGCCGTTTTTCGGCCGTTGGCGAACGAGCTCTACAACCGAAACTTGCGCATCGTCGTCGCCGCAACCGTGACGCTGGTCGTCGCTTTCCTCTCGATTATTTTCACCTATCAGCTTCTCGCCAATCATTTTGCCTCCTGGCCGCGCAGCCTGCGCATTCTCCTGGTGCTCGCGCTGGTCTTTCTCGCCGACGGGCTGCTGTTCGTCGCGCTCGGCTATTATGGTGAACCACGCTTCGGGATTCTTTTGCTGAGCCAGGCCGTTTCCAAGGTGCTTACGGCGCTCGTGCTCGCGCCGGGCATCATTCTCTATGTCACGCGCGTGTTGCGCACGCAAGCGGAGCCGGGGGCCGAGGGCCGGCCGGTGTTCGATGTGCTGAACACGGTGACCGAGATGGATCGCGAAATGACCACGATTCTTGCGAACATGGTCGATGGATTCATTCTCTTCACGCTTGATGGCACGGTGACACGCGCCAATGCCGCGGCGGAAAAACTGTTGGGCAGATCGCTGGTCGGCCTGCGTCTGGACGATCCGGCGTGGCGCTTGACCTATGCCGACGGCTCCAGCCTGGCAGCGAGCGATTCTCCGCTCTTGCGCGTGTTGCGCGAACGCCGGTCGATAGAAAATGAAGAGATCGGCATTCGCCAATCCGACGGCGGGCTGCGTATTCTGGCGGTGAACGTTGCGCCCATGCCCGACTCGCAGAATCGCATGCGTGGCGCTCTGGCCACATTTCGCGATATCACCCAGCGCAGACAAATCGATGAATCGCTTGCCGCTTCGCAGGATTTTCTCAAGCGCTTGATCGATCAGGCGCCGATCGGCATCGCCGTATTCGATCGCGAAGGCCTCGCCGAGCACGTGAACGGTACGTTCATGAAGCTGCTCGGTCTGGCTTCGCCCAACCAGGTCATTGGACAGGTCAATCTTTTCAAAGACAAGCTGTTCGCCAGCGGCGACATTTTGAAATATTTCGTGCAAGCTTATAAAGGCAAGGCCGTGACGATCCCGCCGAAAGTCATGGATACCTCGAACCGGCGCATGTTCGACCTCGAGGGCTTTTCCTTCGCGAAGAACGGCGGCCCGCAAAGTGCACTCAAGATCATCTCGCATGATTTGTTTCCGGTTTACGACCGGCGCGACAAAGTTAGCAGCGTGGTGGCGCTGGTGACCGATCTCACCGAGCGCACCAAGGCCGAGCATCAACAGCAGCAAATTTCGGATCGCTACCAGGATATGGTCACGCGGATAACCGATTATCTCTTCAGCGCCAGAGTCGAGCACAGCAGCTTGAAATACGAATTCTGCACGCCGGCCGTGGAAAAAGTCACCGGTTATCCGGAAGTATTTTTTTTGAACGACGATTGGTTCTGGTTCACGATCATCGACGCCGGCGACAAGTCGCGCGTGCAACAAGAATTGGTCAAGCTGCTGGAGCGGCGCGACGTGGATGATGGCGTCATCGAATATCGCATCCGTGCGCGGCGTGGAGAGACGCGCTGGCTGCAATCGCGCTTCACGATTCTGCGGAGCGTCGAGGGCGTGGTCGAGCGCTTGATTGGCGCGGTCTCGGATATTACCGGCCGCAAAGCGGCGGAGGAAGCGTTGCGCCAGTCCGTGAACAAATTCCGCGGCCTGATCGAGAGCATGCACGATTTTGTCGTGACTATGGATATGCAGGGGCGCATCACCTACGCCAATCCCACCTTCACCCAGATTTTTGACCACGGGGCGCGCGCGGTCTTGGGGAAGGACATCTATCGCTACCTTCATCCCGAGGATCGCGAAACAATCGCGGAGCAATTACGCGAGTTGGTGGCTACCGAAAAACCGATTCGAAAGCAGGAAGTTCGCCTGCGCAACGCGCAGGAAGAATATGTGCCCCTGGTGATCAATGCCGACGTGCAATACGATGAAAACGGCCACATGAACGGCATGATCATCGTCGCCAGCGAGGCGGTGGTGCAGAAAAGTGACGGGAAGGGGAGGGCGAAATGAGTTCTTGTGAATGTTATGAGGGACAGCAAAGACTTGCTTGCAGCGTTGGTGCCATGGTGCGTCATTGCTGAAACCTAAAGAATCAGCCTGTTTGCAGACGCAAAAGTGCCTTTCTGGTGCGATTGCACTGGGTCATTTGAAGAGCCGTATGGCTCTGAAGACTCCTCCAGAGGTCCCGGCATAAACCTCATCGTCTGGACCAACCTTGATCGTACCGACTTGCGCCTTTTCCAAGCCTTCGCTTATTTGATGCATGGTTTGGCCATTGTCGGTAGAGAGATAAATGCTCTCTACCGTCTCATTGGTGCTGAAGAAGATGTGGTCATTCTTGTCGATGGCGATCGCCAACACCTGACTGTTGCCGACACCAGTGTATACCTCGTCGGGTGTCCCGGCTTGCGGATCCTTACCGGGCAGACGAAAAACACGTGCCGGCATTTGCATCCCCACAAAGACTTGCCCCGCTGCGTTAGCCGCTATCGCGGTGACAGGATACCAGCCGATCACGCTGCCGATAGATTTCCAATGCCCCCCTTCATTGTGGGTCACAAAGACCCCTCCTCGATCAGTTCCGACATACAGGCTGCTGTCCGAATGAAGAGCGAGGGGCCCTACTGGAATTACTGCTCCTCCCTCAACGAGGTATTCCAGGCCGTTATTGGTTTCCATCCAGTCCTCTCCATTGTTCGTGGAACGGAGTATGCCGTCGCTCTCGGTGGCCACAAACAGAGCTCCTCGTTCAGTAACCGCAAGGGAAAGGATGCGGGGAGAAGGAAAACCTGAGATAAACTCTGGAGTGACGTTGACCCAAGTTTGCCCCTGGTCCAGCAAACGAAAAATGCCATTGAAGGCAGTCGTAACGAAAACACTTCCCTGTGGGCTGACTCCGATTGAATTGACATTCACCAGCGCGAAATTTTCATTGAGCTTCAGCCACTCATTGCCTTGATCAGGAGAAACGAAGATGCCGTCGTTTGCCGTTGCGGCGTAGACTTGCCCGTTGTCGAGAGGGTCCAGGGCAGAAACCTTCACCGGAATTGTAACCTCGATTTTTGACCAACTCTCGCCTTTGTTAGTGGACTGAAACAGGCCTTCCGTTTGCGAGACTGCGAAGGTCTTTTCATCGCTATCGAACGCAAAAGAGACGACTTCCGGGATTCCACCAGACATTATCCAGGTATCGCCATTGTCCACGGAGCGGATAATTGAGTTGATGCCGCCGGCAAAAATATTGTCCTCGGAATCGATAGCAATCGATAAAGCGCCGACAGCACTATCCTTCCAAAGATCTCCGTTGTTCTCAGAAACATAGATGCCATTTCGAGCTGCGGCGAAAACCTTGTTTTGCGAATTGACAACAAACCCATAAATTGGCGGCAGATTTCCAGCCCTTGACGCCCATCGGATGCCGTTGTTGATGGCCGTCCAGGTTTGGCCATCGTCGGTGGAGCGAAAAATGCCATAGCCACCTTCTTCACCGGCATAAACATGGCCGTTTGATGCAAATTTGACATGTCGAACAATTTTGGACGCGAATCCAATATGCTGCCAATTCTCCCCGTTGTCGGTTGAACGATAAAGCCCGTGATCATAGACACTGGCAACAATATCAGCATTCTGATTCACGGCAATGAATCTTACAAATTTGTTTGTCCCAGTTGGCGGGAGTTTGTCCCTTAAATCCTGCCAGGTGACACCATTGTCAGTCGAGCGAAAAAGAGTACTGGTGGTGCCGGCAAATATATGGCCATTCGCCGATATGGCGAGGGATAGAATTTGGGCGCTCGACATGCCTTCGGCAGCCGGGTGCCACCTGTTGTCATCCTTTTTCAACACTAGGATACCAACATTTTCAGTGCCGACGAAGAAGTCACCGTGCTCATTTGTGATTGCAGCAGTCAGGCCTCCGCCGAAGCCAAGCGGTCCGTTTGTTTGCGACCATGTGACGCTATTGCTCGTGTTTGACGGCACCTCCGACGGGTTTTCGCGCTTGCAGCCCGATTGGGCGAATGCGAGCATGGCAAAAATCGACCAAAGGCGAATCATTTTTTGGCACTCCCGTTCTAGCCGTTTTTTCTAAAAGGTCAATGGGCACGACAAATGCGTTTCAACTGCAAATTTCAAATGATCTTTTGAGGTATTGATTAAGCGCCGTATTTTTGCGATCAGCCATTCATTAATTGAATACTCCCCGTTTATAAATGGCCAAAGTGCGACATCCAGACTCGTGCTCTTGTTGAGATCGAATGCAACTCTTATTGGCCGGCAGTCACCAAGAGTAAAAAAGACAACCAATTCACAACCAATAATAAAGAATTTTATTCAAGATTTCATCTATTTTATTCCCACTCACGATACAAATTGTACCGGCCCCCTCTTTTTTTGGTACATTTATGGCGATTCGTTGCACCGTATATTCTTGTGGCAGAATGATATTTTGAACGGCAAATCTAGAAACTCGTTGCCTGCTGGTATTTAGCAATTGCCATGCCGCGAAATTGGTATATTTCTCAAGATCCCATTTGCCATAGGCGAGTAACCCATCGTCTCGCTCTACTATAGAACCAATGATTCTTCCGGTTTTGATCTCAATGGCCCGTACAGACAAACTATATTCATGGCGTGTTTTTGTCTTCATGTGTTGATCAATCGAATAATCTGTTCTCGGGTATGCACGTGGTCATACAAAATGAGTGTTATGACCGCTATCCACCGCACAGTCATTGCAAAAATTTAACTGTCAGGTTCCGCTCTCTGCCTGTGGGCTCGGTATGAAGGCATAGCCTTTGATCTTTTGCGAGGGCCATCGCCATTTTCGCCTATTGGTAGGTATTCTAAACAAGGTAAAAATGGTGGAGACACGAATCAACTCGTGGTGTAACGAGTGTTGTAGCCATTCTGGTTGCCGTGCACTCTTGGAAGATTGATTTAATTGAAAAACCCTTACGTATTCCCGGCGTACTGGACGTACATAACCTTATGCTACACGCAAGTGGAGCATAATTGGACGCGGTGGGCTTGATCATTCGTTCATCGGAACAAATATGTGGCCTAATGGACTAAGGAAAGGTCGAGAAATCTTTCGCATTTCAGCCTGCACGTGGATTTTTGCCTGCATTGTTGCCCTTCAGGTCTCTTTCCTCTTTTCGCAAGAGAGCCGTGTTTTTGACAACGAGAAAATCGTGCGTTTTGACGAGCGCCTGAAGTTCTATCTCGATCAAAAAACCAAAGATCATCTCTTCGAGATGGCGGCCAAGGAGCGGCTGCAGTTGGAAACGATCAAGAATCTCGCGCTGGAGATCAAACAGCGCGGCGCGACCGGCGCCAGCCGCGACCAGGCCGGCTTCAATGTGATCTACGGTGACATGCAAAGAATGGTCGCCGATTATTCCGCCGAGCTCGATGCCATTCTGGCGATTTTGGATGAGATTCAAGCGCTCTCGCAAACGCTCGATCAGGAGAAGCGGCACGAATTGCTGGAGCAGTTCGGCGATTTGAAAGACCGGCTCGTGGCCGTGATCGACAGCCGGACGATCTACAAAAAATCCATGGGCACGACGACGTACAAAACCAGCCTGATGCGCGAGTACAACGTCGAAGTCGATTCGCTGCTGCGCATGTACAATCGTCTGGAAAAATTCGAGCGCACGGCTTCGACGCGAAGCGACACCTCCGCCGTGCGACTGGCACGGGAGCAAAAACAAAAACTGCAAACGATTTTGGCGACGGTGCAGAGCGAGACCGGCGTTGCGCCCAAAGTTTCCTCCGCCTATTTGAGCGAAGTCGATGAAATTCTCAAGTTGTTGACCGAGCTGGACAAGCTGGAACGGCCGTCGGCCAGGCGCTCGCTCGATACCGCCATCGCAGCCGAGCAATTGCGCCGCGAGCTGGTCAGGCATCTGGACAGGAATCTGATGGCGCTGCTCGGCATTTCTGGTCCTGCCGGGAATCGCCCAACCCTGGAAGAGACTTTTCAAACCTGGCGCGTGAATCAATTCGCCACGCATGAAACGCGGCGAATGAAATACGCGATCGTGAAAAAGAATCTGCTCGAGACCGGAACGGTCAAAGAACGCAGCCGCATGCTCAATCGCGACTTGATGGATGCGCTGTTGAATTATGCTTCGGAACGCTACGAGGTCGCCGATCTCCAGCTCGCGATGATCATGGCAGACTACCGGCCTTACTTCTCGAATTGGGAAGCGGTGCAATTCTATCGTACCGAGTGCCTGTATGCTCGCGGCATCTTCGCCGAAGCGAGCACTGCCTTCGAACAATTGTTGCGCGACTACCCGGCCGGCAAGTTTCGCGCAACGGCCTTGTTGCGATTGCTCACCATGGCGCAACACCTGAACCAGGTCGAAGCATTCTTCTCATATTATCGCCAACTCGAGTCCTTGTCGCCGGCGCCGGCGGAGAAGATGCTCGAGCGTGCGCGCTACCTGGCTGGTTATTATCAGCTCAAGCTCGGCCACTATGGCGCAGCGGATTCGACGCTGCGCTTGATTTCCGGCCCCAAGACCATGGCCGGCGGCGGCAAATATGCACAGGCGGCGCGTTACCTGCGCGGCATTGCACAAGCCAACCGCGGCAATCTCAATTCAGCCATGGCCTCGTTCAAAGAGGCCGCTGGCTCGGAAGCTTTGCCCTGGAGCGGCGTCCAGCAAACCTCCATTCGCAACCATGCCTTGTTGCGGATGGGATACCTGCACTACGAGCGCGGCGAATACGCCGATGCCTCAAAGTATTTCGATCAAGTCTCGCGCGGTGCGGAGCAGCATGAGCAAAGCATGCTGGGCAAGGCGTGGGCCTTGGTTAAGCAGGATAGCGTGGGCCGCGCCGTGACACAATTGCGCACGCTCACGCAGGGCAATTTGGTATCGGACTACGTGTATGAAGCGCTGGTGCTCAGCGCACACTGCAAGCGCTTGCTGAGCCAGCCCCAGGCAGCGATGCGCGATTTGCGCTACGTCACCAGCGCGCGCGGCATTTTGGAGCTTTCGCGCGACTACAACGAGGAACGCAATCAAATCGTGGCGCAAATGAACGAGCTCGACCGCATGGAACGGGAAGCGCTCGAACATCAGGATCAGTCGCTGTATGATCTCGTTTCCAAGGCGCGGCAGTCTTTGCAAGCCACTCTGGTGAACTTCAACTATCGCGGCCAGCAGGGCAATTTGCGGAGTGAAGAATATGCGGAGGAACGCCGCAATATCCTCAACCAATTACACCAGCTCGATGAAGTGATCGCAAATGCGCAAACCATGGGTTTGGAAGAGGTCTTGCAGGAGGCCGTGTCGCGCCGTAATCGCTTGATCAAGGCTTTGGAGGCCTATCGCGCGGACCAATCGCTGGAGGCAGTGAACTACATCGTGGAATATCCCCTGGCGATCAAGGAAAGCGGCGTGCAATATCGCCGGGAAGTGATCGCCAATCTGGCCGCGCATTTGGCGAGCGAGCAGGAGCGCGTGCGCGCCAATATCGATAGCCTGCGCGCACTCACCGCCATGAGCGGTAACGGCGCAACCGCACTGGACTTGAAGGTGTTGCAGGAAGACTTCAACAATCTCAAGCATCGCGTGGATCGGTTCCAAACCTGGCTGGCGAGTTATAAGGTGGAGGCCGCGCGCAGTAACTTTGATCAATGGGCGGACTATTCCGGTTTCGAGCTGAGCGATCTGGCTTTCGAGGAAATCGAGCAGCGCGAGCAGAAGATTGCCTCGGCTTCGATGAATTTGTCTTCCATCGAAAGCTTGCTGGAAGCGCGCAAGACCGATCTGGAATCGTTTCTCAGGCAAATCGACGCGGAAATGAAACGCATCGAAGAAGAAATCGTCGAAGAACAGATCCGCCTCGACAAGCTCGAGCACGAGAAATATTTCGAGAACGTCTATTTCGACAAAGCGGAAGCGGAAAGTGGCGTCGAGAAAACGGAAGAAAAAGCCGGCCGCCAGCCCTTGCCGAACGGGATCGAGAAGTTGTTGCGCGAGAATTGAGGCCAGACCAGTAGATTCTTACACGTTACACCTTACACGTTACACGTGTAAGGTGTAACGTGTAAGGTGTAACTCATTCACCAGTTTCCTTCGCCTTGACGAACGATAACAAATTGACATCGAGCCACCTTCCTGCCATAAACCGGAGGACGTCTTTGCGTATGAGGCAAAGGACGCTCACACTGCTGTCGTTGGCATTGTTGCCGGCTTTTTTTGGTATCAGCACCGGCCTGGGGCAATCACGGAGCGAGAACAAACCCGGAGCGACGCGCGCAGCGAACCCGAAGAGCGGTGAGGTGGGCAAAGAAAAATTGCCGCAGGGTGCGAAGCGCGACTCCGTGCTGAAGAGCTACAGCATCAATGACCTGCTGGAATACAAGGATTTTTTCGAAGGCCAGCGGCTGCACTTGGAAGGCGAGCGCGTGCGCTTGCGTGAAAAAGGCATCCGCGACATGGAGGCCTTTGTTGAAAATTCGCCGGATAGCCGTATCCTGGACAAGGTAATCATGCGCCTGGCCGAGCTCTATTATGAGAGCGCCTTGGAACAGTACACCACCAGCCAGGAGCAGTATTCGGTTCAGCTCGAACAATTCGAAAAAGGAGCGCTCGCCGAGCAGCCCAAAGAGCCGCACAAGGATTACAGCCAAGCATTGAGTTTGTACCGGCGCATCCTCGACGAATATCCTCAAAGCGCGCTGCGTGACGACGCGCAATACAACATTTCCTATTTGACGGAAGATCTCGGGTCGCGTGACCAGGCGGTGCGCTTGTACGAGAAGTTCGTCGAAGAGTATCCCGACAGCCGCTATCTGCCTGACGCGCTGTTTCGTATTGCGGAGTTCTATTTCAATCCGCCGGTCAATGATTTACAGCGCGCCATACCGATTTACCAGCGCGTGATGAAATACGAGGACAATCCGAAATACGTCGAGGCGCTTTATCGCCTGGGGTGGTCGTACTACAAGCTGAACAACTATCCCGAAGCGATTTCGTATTTCACGCTGGTCGCGGACGATTTGCAGCGCGCCCGTCAGCTCGATCCGCACAACAAGATGACCAATCCCGGTCTGGCCAGCGAGTCCATTGAGTACATCGGCATCTCTTTCCTGGAATTCAAGGGCGTCGACGGCGCCGCCGATTTCATTGCCGCCCTCGGTGGCCGGGATTACGGCGTCGATATTTTACGGCAGATCGGCGACATCTACATGAATGTCAAGGAAGAATACGACAACGCAATTCATTCCTATCGCTTGCTGCTGCGCTTGTATCCCTACACCCCGGAAGCGCCGGTGGTGCGCGCTAAGATTGCCGAAGCCTATCGCGCCTTGGAAGAGGAAGAGATGGCCTACGCCAACCGCGACAGCTTGTTCCTGAGCTATCGTGAAGGTACGCCGTGGTGGGAAAAAAATCCGAAAGACGACGTGCGCAGCAAGGGCCGGAGCCTGGCGGAGCGGGCATTGCGCGAGAATATCAATTTGCTGCTGAAACGCGCAGATGAGCTTGCCGACACCGGCCTGTACGCCCAGGCCGTACAGGATGGCCGCAAATACCTTACGGCTTTTCCCAAAGACACCACTGCAGCGCAGATTCATTGGAATCTCGCGCTCACGCTCGACACCAAACTGCTTTCCCGGAATGAAGCATTCGGCGAATACATCAACATCAGCAATTTATATTGGAACAGCCGGTTCCAAAAGCTCTCGGCCGAGAATGCCATCGCCCTCGCGCAAGAAATGGTGACAGTGGACAGCATACAAAGGCCCGCGATGCTGCCGCTGACTCTGGGCGAGATGAAATCCGTCGTGCAAATGGATTCGACCAAGGCGCGACACGTGCTCAAGCTCGAGCACAAACCGATGACGCCGGGCGAGCAAAAGCTGGCAACGGCGCTCGACAATTACATCAAAATCTTCCCGCACGAGTTCTCGACGCCGGAACGCCTGGCGCAGGCGGGCGCGTTGTATTACAACAAGAACGATTTCACCAGCGCGCTGAAATA
Source organism: bacterium (assembly GCA_050732395.1). Lineage (GTDB taxonomy): Bacteria > Zhuqueibacterota > Zhuqueibacteria > Zhuqueibacterales > Zhuqueibacteraceae > JBIOXB01. The sequence continues at coordinate 114,216 of JBOHQX010000041.1, read as the reverse complement.
CTTCAAAACCCTGCTGCGGCATTTTCCCGAAAGCGCGGAGGCGGCATACGCCCAATATCTCACCATGGAAAGCTACTTTGGCAAGCTCGATTACAAGAGCTGCGAGATCGTAGCCAAACGCATCAAAGTGATCGGCCATTCGGAATTCATGGCCAAAGCGGAACAGCGTTTGGCGGAATCGATCTTCCTGCAAGCCGAAGTTTTGGCGAATGCCGAGGAGCATGTGCGCGCCGCGGAAGAGTATCGCCGCGTTTTTGAAGAAGTGCCCCACGCCGGATTTGCCGATCTGGCGCTGTACAACGCCGGCCTCGAATTCGACCAGGCGCACGAGTATCGCCGCGCGGTGGAAACTTACGCCACGCTGGCGGACAAGTTCCCGAAATCGCCGCATTACCTCAGCGCGCTGAACAATATGGCTCATGATTACGGCGAGCTGGAGGATCATTTGAATGCGGCGCTCACGTTCGAGCGGCTGGCGAACGAAGAGCCGGATTCAGCCAGAGCCGAAGTCAATTTGTACAACGCCAGCGTGTTCTTCGTGCGCGCACAGGATTGGTCACGCGCCATTCGCGTCAATCGCCGTTTTGTCGAGAAATATCCGCATTCCAAAGACACGCCGGATTTGTATTACGATATCGCCAATTTCCATTTGAAGCTGGATGAGCTCGAGAGCGCGAACAAAGTGTACGGCGAGTATAGCGAGCGCTTTCCCAATTCGCCGCGAACGGTGGAGACCTTTTATCGCCGCGGCGAGTATTATGAGGGCCAAAACAACGTCGAGCAGGCACGTACGGAATATGAGAAAGGCGTGGCCAAGAGCGATGATTTTCGCAAACGCGAAATGGACTACAATCCCTTTTTCGCGGCCGAGGCGTTGTTCCGCTTGTGCGAGCTGAAATATCGCCATTTCTCTCAAATCCGTTTTCGCTTACCTGCCGCGGCGATGGACGAGAGCAAGCAGCGCAAGAAGAATGCCGTGATCGAGCTCGTGGACGGCTACACGCGAGTGGCAGGCTACGGCACGTTGCGCCTGTATGAAGCGACTTATAAGATCGGCGCTTCGTATGAAGAGTTCGCGCAATCCTGGGCGGACCAGGAAATTGCCGAAGTCAGCGATGAACGCCGGATTGTCGCCAAGAAAGAAATCAATCAAACCGCTGCACAGCTTTTCGAGCGCGCGCTCTCGGCCTACAAAAGCGCGGCCATAGCTTTGGATCGTATCGCGCGCAGTCACAGCGAGTCGCTTGCGGATTCCAGTTCCCGCTTGGATACGACTGCCGCACGCGCGGGTAAGGTGGCATCACCCGATACCACGCTGCTGGTGGCGCGGCCGTGGATCGCCAAAAGCAAAGAAAAGATCTCCAAGGTTATTTTCGATATTGCCGAGCTCAATCATTCCTCCATGCAGCAATTACTGGCAGCGCCGCTGCCGGACAATATGGACAAAGTTTCGGCGTTGGAGTTTCGACGGCAGTTATTGGACAGGTTCGTCAAACCGATTGTCAGTCAGATATTGATCGCGCACCAGCGCAATATTCACCAATGCGATTCCTTGCAGATCGAGAGCGCATGGGTCGAGCAATCGCGTAAACGAATCGTGGAAACCAACGACATTTTGGGGCGGGAATACGTCAAGCTGGCGCAACGCGCACTCAGGCAATACGGTGAGAATCTCGAGGAATATAAGAAGCTGGTCGCCGAAGCCGACGTGCGCAGCGTTGACGTGCAGGACGTCATGGCAAATCTAGTCGATTTCAATAGAAAATTCGCCCAAGCGGCGCTGGAAACCTACGTGGAGACATTGCGCCACGCTCAACGCGCGCGTGCGCGCACACCGGCACTCTTGGAGACGCAGGACGCCATGCTGCAATTCGCCTTCTTGCACGCGCGCACGGCTGATTCGCTGGCGACGCTCACCGAAAAGGAAGGCCGCGCGTGCGAAGAGAAACTGCGCGCCGGCGCACCCAAGATTTATCAAGAAGCCTTGTTCGTTTACGAAGACAATGTCCTGGCACTGAACGACGGCCGTAAGGAATTGCTGGCTGCCGGCTTCGAAGCGATGCGGGCGAACGACGTGCGCAATGCCTGGTCGGAAAAGATCACGCTGGAGTTGGTGCGCAGCGATCCGGCGAAATATGCCGCCGAGCTGAAGCTGGCCATTGCCGATACCACGGTGCCTTCGGACACGACCTGGCGAGCGGCGTCGATTTATGTTGCGGGTTGGACCGATCTCGCGGCTGGTGGCGCCGCGCCCTGGGTACCAGCGCAGAAGGTCGGCGACGGCGTGCAATTCACCGGTTATCAAACCGAGCGTGTGTGGCTGTTGGAGCCTGGGCCGGCTGATTCGGCGCGCGTGGACAGCAGCGCGGCACGGCAATCGCCTTTGCCCAGCGCCGGGAAGACCGTTTACTTCCGCAAAGTCTTTGAAATACCCGGCTTGCCGGTGGCCGGACAGATTCAAGTCATAGCCGGCGGCGCTTACAACTTGTTCGTCAACGGAGAATTCATCGCGCAGTTTATGAAGCATGAAACCGAGGGCAGCCACTCAAGAGGCCCCGAGGCCGCACCGCGCGTGCACGACGTGCTTGACTATCTCAAAGCCGGTGCCAACGTGATCGCGCTGGAAGTGCAGAGGACGGGTAATGCGGAGGATGCGTTGGAAGCGATTGTATTCCTCAAGAGCCTGCCAGGCTGGGAGAAGCGCCAGGCCGAGCTGCAGGCGCAACAAGAGCAAAGCGAGGAAGCCTCGGCGCAGCCGCGCGAGGCGGTGCCACGATCATATTGAGAGGATCAAGATGGGCAAGAAATTGCTGTTGCATGTTGTCCTGCTGGCGTTTGCCGTAGGAGCGCAGGCGCAAGAGACGCCTCCGCCCCAGGAAAAGACGCGTTCCCAGGAAGTGGCGCGTCCGGATTCCTTGCCGGTGTTGCAGAAGCTCAATCAGGATCGCAGCGCGCTGCCGGCGGCAGGCGCTCCAACAAGCGGCAAAGGCGTTGCAGCAAAGAAAGAAGAGGCCGTGGGCGAGGAAATCGATCTCGGCACTTTTTCCATTCAAGCCGTGATTGAAAAACCGAACGTCGACATCATTCCCAAACGTACCGAGCCGGATTGGGAGGAAGCGCGTTTTCTCGAGCGCAGCTTCGGCCATGAGCTGAAAGAAGTTCCGGACGAATTGATGCTCATCGACGAAGAATTGGACCGCGCCCAAAGACTGGAAACGCTGAAGAAAGCCGACCCGCCGGAAGAAGAGAAGAAAAAGTGAAGCGAATGATCTCGAGGCGGCTGAAGCGTACTCAAAAAATATGTCGCAACTTGCACCTTGCGCATGAATGCGATGAGGTGTATGACGTAATCCGTAAAAGAGTTTTTAGTTTTTGGATGACCTCACGTTTCACTTGTAACCACTGCTTAATTACTGGAGGCTATTCATGGAAGCTTTTTGGCAGGAATTCATTAACTCCTTTCGTTGGGACGACGATGGCTGCACGTTCATGTACCTCATCCTGATGGTCGGCGCATATACTTTAGCCGTTTCCGTCGAGCGCTCCTACTTTTTGATGGTACGTGCGAACATCAACGCCTCAAAATTCATGTCCGAGATTCGCAAGCTGGTGCGCGCGGGCGAGGTCAAGAAGGCGCTGGCGCTGTGCGAAGCCGCGCCGCAAAAGGCGTTGCCACGCGTGGTCGGCGCCAGCTTACGCAAAGTCGCGGAGAACGAGCAGGCGGATTTCCGTTCCATTCAAAACAGCGTCGACGAATGCACGCTCGAGATCATTCCCAGTTTGCATCAACGCACCGGCTCGCTGGCGATGCTGGCGAACGTGTCGACCCTGCTCGGCCTGATGGGCACGGTCTATGGCTTCATCATCTCCTTCAAAGCGGTGTCGTCCGCCGGCATAGATGCCGCGGAGAAGGCACGCATGCTCGCTGCAGGCATCAGTGCCTCCATGACCGCGACCCTGTTGGGGCTGTTTGTGGCCATTCCGGCTATCATGCTTTACACTTTCTTGTATAACAAGACCGCCAAAATCATCGATGAAATCGATGAACACACGGTAAAGCTCATCAATCTTCTCACTGGAAACAAGTAAGCCATGGCTTTCAAACCTTCTTTGCGCCGGCACCGCAAAGTGGTGAACACGGAATTGAATCTCAATCCTCTGCTGGATGTGATCACCGTGTTGATTCCTTTGTTGCTTGCCAACGCGCAGTTTGCGAAGATCGGCGTGATCGAGCTGAATTTGCCTCCCGCCGCCACCGCCGGTGTTGCCTCCGGCGCTGCCGGACTGCCGAAAGAGACGGCGCGCAATCTGGATCTGGTGGTCACGATCACGGACAAGGGATTTTACATAGCCAGCGCATTGGCGGCAAAGGATACTTCGGCGAGCGCGGGCCCGGCACTCGCGATCCTTGCCAACGGCGAATATGACTATCAAGCGCTTTCCCAGAAGCTGTACGATCTCAAACAGAAGGTGGGAAAGGATTTCGCCGACCCGGAATCCGTCGTGATCCAGGCCGAGCCTCAAATTCCCTATCAGATTCTGGTTAGCACCATGGATGCGGCGCGCAGCCACCGCGTCGATGGTAAAGCCGTGGTGCTTTTCCCGAACGTCGCGTTGAGCGCGGGAATTCTTTGAAACCCTCGCCCGGCGCGCGCCCGTGGCGTAAACATCGCAACCGTTGCAAACCGAATCCGAGCACATATGGCATTCATACCTTCGCGAATCAAGAAACACAAGACCGAGATGCCCGAGGCCAAGCTGACCTTGACTTCGATGCTGGATACCTTCACGGTTTTGTTGATTTTCCTGTTGCAAATGTACTCGACCGACGGGCAGCTCATTTCGCCCTCTAAATATCTGACGTTGCCCAGCTCCAGCGTGGAGGAGCCACCGGAAGTCGGCCTGGACGTGGTGGTTTCCAAGAATATGATCTTGGTCAACCACGAAAAAGTGGTCACCATGGACGACGTGACCACCAATGACCCCAAGGTCGTCGAGAACGGCGTAATCAAGCCGCTGAAAGAACGTTTGCAGTTCTACAGCTCACAGGCGAAAAAAATGGAGGTGGATTACGGCGTCAAGTTTTCCGGTAAGGTGGTCATTCAAGGTGACAAGGACCTGCCTTATGCCCAATTGGTGAAAGTGATGCGTACCTGCGGCCTCGCCGACTATCCCAACATGCGTTTGGCGGTCTACCGCCCCGATGCGTATTAGTTTGGAAGAGCAATGGATTTGGCTTGCACCAAACCGCGTAACCTCGATTCATGGATGAAGATGAACGGACGAAATCAAAATGGCAGCGTGAGATGAACCCACAAATGCCACTCCCCCACACTTCGACCGGGAGCAATCCCTGGATCGAAAATTTCAAATCGGACGAGGAAGCCGCCGCCCCGGCGCGCTTTCCCAAAGAATTCGCAGGGAATTTTTGGGAGAATCTCGACCGGCGCTTCTTCAGCGTGCTCGTAACCAGCTTTCTATTCAATGTCTTGCCGGTACTGTACTTGCTCGAGCATCCGCCGCAAAGCCACGTCAAGCACGTAGAAGCCGTGCAGGAGCGCTTTGCCCGGATGGTTTTGGACAAGGATCAGACCGTGAGCGAGATCATGACCGAAACACTTCAACCTGCCCCACTCGACGAGGAGGCTGAACAAGCGGCTTCTGCTTCCAACCAAGCAGTATCCACGAACAGCGGCCACCGCAGCGGAGCGCGAACCGGCGGGCAAACTGTCGCCGACGATCAGGCAGCGGGACCCGGCCGCGCTGGCGGGACCGCGGGCCACCGCAACGTAGACGTCGGCCGCGCCGGAATCTTAGGTCTGCTTTCCAGCAGCAGCGACAGGTCGGGAGGCGAAGCGGTTGCCGATATTTTGGGCGAAGGCAGTATTGTTTCCGACATGGACAAGGCGCTCTCGGCCGGCCTGGCGCGGGCTGGAAGTGGTGGTGGCGAGCAACTCCAAGGGGAGCTCGGCTCCGGTCCTGGCGGAGGCAGTTTGCGCGGCGTGCGAGGCGGCCGCGAAACCGGCGGGGGGAATATCGACGCCATGGTGGAGGGTTTAGGCGAAGGCACAGCCAAAGGCGTCGCGCGCACGGGCGAGCTGGTGATCAGAAATGAAGAGCCGTTGATCGAAGCCGAAGAAGGCGGCACCGGCAGCGGGCGCTCGCAAGACGAAGTGGCGGCAATCGTGGCCCGGCACACGGCAGCGATTCAGTCTTGTTATCAGAGCGAATTGCGTCGCAACCCCAATCTGCAGGGCAAGCTCGTGGTGCGCTTCGTGATTTCTCCGCAAGGCATGGTGGAAAGCGTCACCGTCGTGTCCTCGACTTTGAACAACGACAGTGTCGAGCGGTGCGTGGTGAATCGCATCCGGCGGTGGGACGATTTCGGAGCGATCGATCCGAAAAGAGGGAAGATGACGATACGGCAGGTGTATACGTTTGGGTATTAGGCGAAAAGACAAAGTCCTGCCTCAGTAAAAATCTGAAAGGTTTTTCAGCAGAGCTCGGCGTTAATAGTGATGCTCGGTGATGACTCCTTTACGCTGACATCACTAAGCTTCGCCGAAACACGAAACGTCGTTAGGCGTTTCAATACTAGCAAAGGGGACATCAGATGTGTACTACTAACTCAACTAAGGCTGAATTTTTTAATAGGCATGCAACACTATGCTTGACAGCATATCCCCAATCAAGCGATTCGAAATTCTAGGTCTCCATGGTGACCGAGACGTTGTTCTAGAATTTGAAAACCCAGTGAAAATACTAGTGGATGAAAATGGCTCCGGCAAAACCACTGTGCTTAATGCCCTCTATAGCGTCTTGTCTGGAAACTGGTATAAGCTCTTAAGAATTCAATTTACAAAAATACTTCTGATGTTTACTGCCCAGAAGGATAATATAGTTATCGATAGAGTTGACTTAGAGGCGGAAGGACTATTTGATAGCTCTGTGCTTCAAGAATTACGACTTCACTTACCAAGTTTCGAGATAGAGCGATTGGCTGAAATGGCTATCCAAATGCCGCCTGCAGTGTTTTCTCATCGAATTGAGTCCATTGCCGATAGCGTTCGCATTCCCTCACGAGTTATTTACCAAGAGTTGAATAGAGCTGCACGACTGCCGAGGAGTCGAGGCGAAGGTCAATCGACCTCAAAGAAAATCGCAGGCCTTACAGAAACTATCAAGAAAGCATTTCCTTACCCATTTCTCTATTTACCCACATACAGGCGTGTCGAGGAAGACTTGAGTAATTTGGGCTACTCCGAAAAAGACTTAAGAGCAAGTGAACAGCTAATTCAATTTGGGATGCACGACGTAAAAAGGAGGTTTGATCGCATAACTTCAGAGATAAAAACGTCTTCCGTTGAATGGTATTCGATTATCAACGGGAAAATGCTTACGCAATTGATAAGTGGTATTCAAAATAAATCTATTGAGTTTGCTAGAATTGAAAATCCAGACGCCCTTCGGATCGTTCTAGACAGAATCGGTGAAAATATTTCCAAAGAAGACAAGGAGCACATACTTGAGCTTATAGACACGAAGGGAGTTAAACAGGAAAAGTATGCTCCACTAGCTTATTTTCTCTCAAATCTTATTCAAGTTTACGATCAGCAGCGTGAAAATGATAACGCAATAAAGAATTTTGCACGTGTTTCAAATGAGTACTTAACAGATAAAGAGATTCGTTACAACGAAAGCAAAGTTGATATTCAGGTGATTAATAAGAATTCTGGAAAAGCTGTTGATCTCGACCGGCTTTCTTCTGGTGAAAAGCAACTTGTTTCGATACTTTCTCGCCTTTACTTAGATAAATCAGGCCCTTATGCTATACTTATCGACGAACCTGAACTTTCTTTATCGATGGAATGGCAAAAAAAACTTTTGCTAGATATTAGCAAATCATCTCAATGCGTGTTCCTGATGGCGGCTACGCACTCTCCCTTCATTTTTCAGAACGAACTAGATCGATTTGCATCCACACTAACCGTCCACTTCAAGCATGGGAACTTCGAATCGCGCTGAGAAGCTTCGGAAAGCGCGCCGTAATTATGTTGTGATATGGAATCGTTTTATTCTAGGATATCAGAAAGATGCAAAACGTCTCTTCTGTTTCTTCGAGGGAGATGATTCCAAATATTATAGCATTCGTATTGAACTCCTTGTCTCAACGAAGCCAGAAATATTCGATTGTGACGGCAAAGCAGGCGTGTTGTGCTTGTTTAGCTTGATTTCCAATGATAAAACCTATAAAGATGCATGCGTAGCTTTTTTTATTGACAGAGATTTTGAGGATGAATCTTGTTTTCCAGTCGACAGTCGATTATTTATCACTCCTTGTTACTCTGTAGAAAATTTATATGTATCGGAGTCCGCCTTTCAGAGAATTCTCGAAAACGAATTTCAAGTTACACCGACCGATTCAGATACGGATTTTCAAACCATGAATGACCTTTACAAGAATAGACTCAGCCAATTCAATAGGGCAACAGAGGAGCTAAACGCTTGGGTTTTCCTCCAACGCAAATACGAGAGGAGCTCTTCGCCAAAGCATAAATTGAATTTGAACGGTATGCATTTGAACAATCTGGTCACCTGTTTCCTCGATGGTGTAAGAAAACACTACACTGTAGAATCACTTCAAATCATCTTCAAAGATGCAATGGTTTTGGAGGAAAAAGAGATTACCGAGAAAGTAAAATCATTCCAGGGTGTAAACCAGACGAACTACTTCCGTGGAAAATTCTTAATTGAGTTTCTAAGGCTATTTCTTATTCATTTGAAGGAAGACCGAGAATCGAGTTCGCCAAAATATTTCTCAAAAAGCGCCAGGGTGAAACTTAATCTCACAAAGCCTAATCTCATCTCTGAATTATCGCAATATGCAGATACTCCTGAGAGTCTGAAGGCCTTCTTAGTGCTTTTAGGGAAAACCATGCCGCCTTAAAAAATACATCTGTAGAAATGAGGAGTACAAGTTCGCATCTTGCCACTTCTACTTTTTTTAGGCGAATGCTGGTGAGAGACATAATGGTAAAGAGTTGCTGTCACTGACATCCCGCTACAGTTGCTCAGAGCGATTAGAGAATGCGCTGCGGTAGAGTAGTACAATTTTTTGGACAAATAACTAAACTAAACAAGCCACATATGGTGTCATTGTTAGGGAAGCAAATAGCTATCTATTTCGCCCAACATCAGCAAACAGCTGGCTTGGCGAGCCTAACATGGGTTTTTTGAAGCGCCAAGTATCGGTCCCAGTATTCGATCAAATTCTATAGTTGTTCGCCAAGCCGCTAACACGTTATGTTGGTGCCTTAATAGTCAAATCGGTGCAAGAAAAGCAAAAACCCTCACGCAAAGACGCAGAGGGGCAGAGATTTCGCAAAGAAAAACTTTGCGTATTCCTTGTGTCTCTGCGTGCGCTTTTTGGTTGCGGTTTATCTGCGTTATGTATACGTGGTTGAGAGCGTAGAAGTAAATTTGAGTGGAAATAGACAGGGGCGAAGATGAGAGTTTGGTGAACGACTGAGACACTCGTTCTACAAGCACCCTCCCAGCACGTCCTGTGCGCACTAGAAAAGATTGCATCATTCGAATTCTGTGAGAATGGAGCCTTTAGAAATGTCTAATATAGGATGAGTTGGAGCGATTGGCTGCACATGAATTTAATTTCAGCGATATCTTCACCACTTGTTTTCCAAACACACTCCATCTTCTGCTCGCCGCGTAGTTGATACCCCGCTAGCTGCCACTATGAAGCATGCTTCACTCGGTCGCAAATGAGCCCCTTCGCTAGCATCAGGCGCGATTGAAAATCTAGAAGTAGATTCGAGCAAAAATAGGTTAAGGCAAAGATGAAAGTTTGTTGAAGAATTAAGGCACTTGTCTTACAAGTACTTTATCAGCGCGTCCATGCGCGCTTAAAAAGATTGCATCATTCGAATTTTGTGCTTAATTTTAACAGATAGACGAGTACCGAAAACCCGCCGATCCCAATTTCGGAGAATCTACCATGGAGCTTTTAATCGAGCTACCCGATGTCAAGCCCCTTTCTAATCTCAATGGCACCTTTTTAAAAGAGATGCTCATAGCAAATCTTTATCATCTTGGTAAACTTTCTGAAAAAGAAGCTCGCGAGATTCTGGGAAAAACGAGACGAGAATTTGAAGAGATACTACCGAAATACGGTTTCTCAATACTTGACGATTCGCAAGAGAATATCACTATTGAGCTTAATGCCTAATTCCTCATGGCAAAGATTATTGTGAGTGATACGGGGCCGATGATATCTCTTGAAAAACTGAGCGATGGATTCGAGTTTATCCGTAAGTTGTATACCAAGATTATCATCCCTGAAGCAGTATTAGAGGAACTCGCCAGCGATAGTTTTCCAGATCCAGCAGAATATTTACATTTTCATCTAATTAACGATCTGGTTGAAGTGAGGCCAGTTCTTACAATAAGCGACATTTCTGAAATTCATAGGTTGGATAAGGGAGAAAAGCAGGCTATATCGTTAGCCTATCAATTGAGTTTACCCCTACTAATTGAAGAAACGATTGGGCGACAGATCGCAACATCGGCAGCGCTTCAAATTTCTGGTATTGCCGGTCAAATAATGAAAGCTTTCAAAGAGAACTTAATTACAAGTGAAGAAGCCACTTACAAGTTGAAAGAGCTTTTTGATTTAGGTCGAATTAATTTTAAAATTTATAATTCATTAAGCTCTGCCTTAAAATAAGTCATCAACTGAGATAAATATCCTACCATTTTACATAGCTGACGGAAAGCACGGAGGAATGAATTTCATGTAGTGGAAATTTTGAGACTGCATATAAGACCGTAGTCTCAACGCACATTTCCCATCATCCTCCGAATCGCCGGCGTCAAAGCTGCCAAAACTGCGGCGGAAATGAGCAGCCCGGCGGCGATGCCGCCGTAGAGGGTCGTTAAGACGCCGGCATCGTTCGCATCAAAAAATCCCGCAAGATATCCGGCCAATTTATTGCCAAGCGCTGCAGCCAGAAACCACACGCCCATCATGATCCCGAGGACTTTAGCCGGCGCCAGTTTCGTCACCACGCTCAAGCCCACCGGACTCAGACACATTTCCCCCACGACTTCGAGGAAGTAAAGCCCCACGAGCCACAGCGGGCTGATTTTGCCGGAGACGGTGAGCATCGCGGCTGGAATCATGAGCAGATAACCCGCGCCGATGAACAGCAAGCCGAGAGTGAATTTCGCCGGACTCGAAGGCTGCCGCTCGCCCATCCGGACCCACAGCATGGAAAACAGCGGTGCCAACAGGATCACGAAAAACGCCGTCAACGATTGCAGCCAGCTCGAGGGAAATCTGTAGCCGAACACTTCGGTGCGCACGAGCCGGTCGGCAAAGAGATTGAGACTCGCGCCCTTCTGCTCATAAGCCGCCCAGAAAAGGATGGTAAAGAGAAAGAAAATGAAGATGGCGCCCACGCGCTTCCATTCGGTGGCCGTCAATGGCGCATGCCCTGCTGCGGCTGCATGTGCGTTCTTCGGCTTGCGTGTCATCTGCCCAATGTGCTCTAACCGCCGGCGTTGCGCGAGATAAACGATCAAGCCGAGTGTCATTCCCACTCCGGCGGCGCCGAAACCCCAATGCCAGCTCGATTTTGGATCGAATCCCCAATCCGCGAGCAGGAGCTTGAATCCTTCGCTCTGCGCCAGGAAGCCGCAAACGAGAGGCGCCAGCACCGCGCCAATATTGATGCCCATATAATAAATCGAGAAACCACTGTCACGGCGCGGATCGTTTTCACCATAGAGGCTTCCGACCATGGTGCTGATGTTTGGTTTGAGAAGTCCCGTGCCGGTCGCGATCAAGACCAAGCCGGTGTAGAAGAATGGCAGTTGCGCGAAGACCATGGAGAAATGCCCGCACGCGATGATGATGCCGCCGAGCAGCACGGCCAGCCGCGCACCCAGCAGACGATCTGCCAGCAAGCCGCCGGGGAGCGTGGTGAGATAGACGGACATGGTATAGGTGCCGTAAATCGAAGCGGCGGTCTTGGTATCGAATCCAAGACCACCGTTGGCAACGGGTGCGACCATGTACAGTATGAGAATGGCGCGCATGCCGTAATAGCTGAAACGCTCCCAAAGCTCGGTGAAGAAAAGGGTGGTCAGACCTTTGGGGTGACCGCCCAAGCCGGTGGTGTCTGGCGAAGTTTGCATCTCATGCTCGAGGTGGACGTTTTTTGGCCTTGATCCGGATTCCACAAAAAGCCGAAGCCGTTATAGACGCTGTATGCAAGCGTCCAGGGCTCGATCGCCCGTTAGATGTTATGATATGAACTGGGCTGGCTGAATGGTGGAACTCACTATCCTCTGGCGTGCCGTCCTTGAGACCGCGCCATGACGCTGTGCTTCTTTCCGTAGGAAAAATAGATGACAAAGCCGATTGCCAGCCAGCCGAACAACCGCCACCAGTTTTCCGCCGGCAGGGAGAACATCAGCAGCAAGCATAAGGCGATGCCGAGAATCGGCGTCAATATACCGAACGGCGCGCGGAAGGGGCGCACGGCCTCCGGATGAATCCTGCGCATAATCAGCACGGCCGCGCAGACGATCACGAAAGCAAGCAGGGTTCCAATATTGACCAATTCCGCCAGAATGCGCAAAGGTATCAACGCAGCAGCAATGGCGACAAAAACGCCGGTCAAGATCGTGGATTTCCACGGCGTGCGAAAACGCTCATGCACGTTACCGAAGAAGCTCGGGGGTACCAAGCCGTCGCGCGCCATGGCCAACAGCACGCGCGGCTGGCTGAGCATCATCACCAGCAAGACGGAAGTAATGCCGGCGAGTGCGCCCAGAGAAATGAAGAATTGCGCCCAGGTCAAGCCCGCTTGCTTGAAAGCATTGGAAACCGGGGCATCAATGTCGATTTGGTTATAAGGCACCATGCCGGTCAACACTGCAGAGACGGCGATGTAAAGCAGCGTGCACACCACCAGCGAAGTGATGATGCCGATGGGCACGTCGCGTTGGGGATTGCGCGCCTCTTCCGCATGCGTTGACACCGAATCGAATCCGATATAAGCGAAAAAGATGGTAGCTGCGCCTGCGAGCATGCCAAGCGGCTCGCCGCCCATACCGGTTTGGCCGAATAACGTATTGCCGAAGAAACTCACGCCGGTCAGGCCATAGGGCGCAAACGGTGTCCAGTTGTCGGAATTCACGTAAAACACGCCGACGCCGATGACGAGGAAAACCACGGCAAGTTTAATCATAACCATGGTGTTATTGAAGCGGGAACTCTCGCGAATGCCCACGACCAATATGAACGTGACGATGGCCGTAATCACGACCGCCGGCAGATCGAAAAGCGTGCCGGTGGCGGATAGTTGCCCCGTGTCTGGGTTGAAATCGAAAGGCGCATTACTGAGGACTGCCGGAATGGTTATGCCGAAGATTCCGATGAAATCCTGAAAGTAGTGTGACCAGCCGTGCGCAACGGTGGCGGAGCCGACGGCATATTCCAGCACCAGATCCCAGCCAATGATCCACGCAAACAACTCGCCGAGAGTGGCATAGGCGTAAGTATAAGCCGAGCCTGCAACCGGTACCATCGAGGCGAACTCTGCATAACACAGTGCGGCGAAGATGCACGCCACGCCGGCAACGACGAACGAGAGTATGAGCGCCGGGCCGGTTTTGTCATGCGCGGCCACGCCGGTGAGCACGAAGATACCCGTGCCGATGATCGCGCCCACGCCCAAGCTGGTCAACGAGACCGGTCCGAGCACGCGGCGCAGCCGGTTCTCGCCCTTCATCTCCTCCAGCAGCAGACTGAGCGGTTTTTTCGCAAAAAGTTGACTCATGATCGAGCCTCCACGCGGATACTTTTACTCATGATTTCCATCTCCGATGATAAGTTAGTGGTGACGGTTGTACAAGTTTTCCAGCCTGCCATTTCGGTGCATCAGTCAAGCTGTAGAATGTTTTTTAACGCAGATTTTAATGTGTCGCCAGCATCGGTGCGTGGCGACTGGAACGCGTGTACGAAAGTGCAAAAATGATGAGTGCCAAGGCCAGATATGCCGTAGTGAATTGAAAGGGAATCTGATTGGCAGGATACGACAGCGTCCATGGCAAATACATGTTGCCGTCCGGCGAGGCCGAATGCACAATGCCAAAGAAAGTGAAAAGCGCCAGAATCGCTAAATAGAGAGCCGCTACTTTGAGCTGCCGGTCGATGAGCTTGGCGAGGAACGCTCCCCACAGCATGGCGGTAAGAATGAACCCGTTGCCTAACGCCACCGTCACCAGCAATTCCGGCAGGCTTTTGCCTTTTGCCGTGATGAGCTCATTGAATCGCTCCATCGGCACAAATTCCGGATTGGAGAGCTTGATTTGCAATAACCGCGCGACCGTTGGAAAATAAGCAAAGGCGACGGCCGGTGCATGCCGCGCGGGACTTGCCAGAAATGCTTGAACCATGATGTCAAAGGCAACGAAAACCAGAATCGGCGCGAGCACGGCGCGCGGAATCAGCTCGACGATGTAACCGATGTAGCCCAAGATACCGCCCAAGCCGATGAACAAGCCGGTCAACAGCGTGTAACCGGCACGGCTCCCCATTTGTTTGTAAGCCGGCTGGCCGATGTACGGCGTGGATTGCGCCACGCCGCCGCACACGCCCGCAACCAGAGTGGCAACAGCTTCCGTCAGCAAAATATCTCGCGTGTTGAAGTCATCGCCGGCCACGCGCGCGCTTTCCGTCACGTTGATGCCCCCAACCACGGTCAAAATGCCAAAAGGAATGGCGATGGGAAGATATTTCAAAGCTTCGGTGAAACCTTGGAGAAAACCGAGCGTGGGCACGGGCCAGCCGAAATGCAATTCCGCAACCGGCGGCGCATACACTCCGCCGACGAGCCCGGAGGGTGCGAGCAGATAATAAAGTCCGGTGCCAATCACGATTGCAGCAAGAACGCTCGGAATGTTTCTCGGCAGATTGATTTGTGCGACCAGGGTGTACAGAATGATGCCCAACGAGATCAAGCCGACGAGAGGCATGCCGAAAATATCGACAATCGGAATGAAGCCGATGAGCGCGAGTCCAATGCCGGCAAGCGAGCCGAGCAGCCCGGCTTGCGGAATGATTTTCTGCAGCCATCTGCCTGCGAACGATAGCACCAGCTTCAAGATGCCGATCATCACCATGGTCGCCATACCGATGTACCATGTCATCATCGCGGCGTCGTGCTCGGCGAGGCCGCGGCTTTTCATGGCCAGGAAAGCTGGCCCCAATACCGTCAGCGCGATGCCGATAGTGGAAGGCGTATCCAGGCCTAGGGGCATGGCCGTAACTTTTGGATTGTTGGCTTTTTTCGCGAGCCGAAATGCCAGCCAGGTATAGACCAAATCGCCGAAGAGCACGCCGAAAGCGGTGCCCGGAAACATTTTAGAATAGATGATGTCCGCCGGAAATTGAAAGGCGAAAATCAAAATGCCGGCGAGAAAGGAGAGCACGGTGATGTTGTCGAACATCAAGCCGAAGAAGCCGTTGACGTCACCGGTGACGAACCACTCATACTTTGCCGGCGCGCGATTTTTTACTTCGGATAGAGATGCCATTCATCCTCTCCTCTTTTTCTTCGAACAGAACTTATCTCCCGGCCCTTTCTCTTTTTAGGAGAAAGGGATTGAGGAGATGAGTTAAGAAACCTGCGCTGTTTTCATCAAATGGTATTAAGCAGCTCCCACGCCCCTGCGTGTCACGCGCCAGGCCGTGAACATAGCTGCGACGAGCAGCAACGCCGCGAGAAAAAAAGGCGCGCCGGGAAGGTGCAAGTCGCGCTGAGTGCTGATGAAAGCAGCAAACGTTAGTGTGAAGAGGCCGGGGCCAAGCAGTTCAGCAATGCCCATGATGCTGCTGTTCGCGCCTTGTAACCGGCCCTGTTCCGATGGGCCGACGTGGCGCGTCATCAAGCCTTGTGCCGAAGGTCCGGCAAGTCCCCACAGCGCCATTACTGGAATGCCCGCCGAAAACACGGTACCGGTCGCTGCAAGGCCGTAAATGGCGAACCCTGCCGCGCCGAATATCAAACCTGTGAGCAAGGCGCGGCGTTCGCCGAAACGCTTGACGATCGGACCTATCAATCCGCCCTGCACGATGGCCGAACAAACGCCGACGCCGGCGAGCATGAAACCCACTGCGCGTTCATCCCAGCCATAACGATAGCTCATGTATAACACGGCCGTGCTCGGCAGAACCGCATGCGCGAGATTGCCGAGAAAATTGGAAGTGGCCAAGCCGAGCAATTGCGGGTGCGTGCGCAACAAATTCAGCGAGCCGACAGGATTGGCACGCTTCCACGCGAAGCTTGCGCGCCGCTCCGGCGGCAAAGACTCCGGCAGCACGAACAATCCATACGTCGCGTTCAAGAGACCCAGGCCCGCCGCCACCCAAAAAGGCAACCGCGGCGAGATGCCGCCCAGCACGCCGCCCAACGCCGGTCCCAAAATGAAACCGAGGCCGAAGGCAACGCCAATCATGCCGAAGCCTGCAGCGCGTTTTTCCGCTGGCGTCACATCGGCAATATAGGCGCCCGCCGTGCCGATACTGGCTGCCGTAATTCCGGAAATCACGCGGCCCACGAACAGCCAGCGTACCGTCGGGGCTAATGCCATCAAAATGCAATCCAGTCCCAAACCGAAATTCGAAAGCAAAATTACGGGCCGGCGGCCGAAACGGTCGGACAGCGCGCCGAGCACCGGCGAGCAAAAGAAATGCATCAGCGCCCACACCGTGCCGAACAAGCCGTAGATCTTGGCGCCACGTACGGTATCGCCACCCATGAAATTGACGACCAGTTTCGGCAACACGGGAATGATCATGCCGAATGCCAGCATATCGAGCACGACGGTGACAAAGATGAAAACGACGGCCGCACGACGCGGGGGCGTTCGGATAGTGGGAGTGGTCATAAAATTCTGACTACTGCATTGTTTTTTACACGTTACACGTTACACGATTCACGTGTAACGTGTAATGCTCTACTTTTGTACTTGCAATCAACCTCCAATCAGTATTCCGGCAATCGCGGCCGTCATGCAACTGGCCAGCACGCCGCCGAACATGGCGCGCATTCCGAATCTGGCGATGTCGCTGCGGCGCTCCGGCGCGAGACCGCCGATACCGGCAATTTGAATGGCAATGGAGGAAAAATTGGCAAATCCGCAGATCGCATAAGTGGCGATGATGCCGGCGCGTTCGCTGATGGCTCCGGTTTTGATCAGCTCGGCCAGACGCAAGTAGGCTACGAATTCGTTGATGGAGATTTGAATACCGAGCAAATTACCGAATTCCAGGCAATCTTTCCACGGCACACCGAGCAGCCAGGCCAGCGGCGAAAAAATCCAACCGAATAACACCGAGAGCCTTTGGGGAAAATAAGGAAAGTTGATGGCAACCAGGGCGTTGTGGATAAGGCCCATGAGGGCGTTGACGACTTCGATCAGAGCGATGAAGGCGATCAACATCGCGCCCACATTCAGTGCCAGGCGCAAGCCGTCGCCGGCGCCGTTGGCAGCCGCTTCGATCATGTTGCTGGCCCCCTTTTCCACCGATGCTTTGACCTGCCCTTTGGTGAGCGGCTCGCCTTTTTCGGGAAGAATCACTTTGGCCATGATGAGCGCGGCGGGAGCGGACATCACGCAAGCGGCCAAAATGTGCTGGGCGGGAATGCCGAAAGAAATGTATATCGCCATTACCCCGCCGGCGATGGTGGCAAAGCCGCTGATCATCACCGCGACCAATTCGGAATTGGTCGTGGTGGGCACATAAGGCTTGATGATCAACGGCGCTTCGGTTTGGCCGACGAAGATGTTCGCGGCCGCGCAGAGCGATTCCACGCCACTCGTGCCCATGGTCTTTGACATGACCTTGGCAATGGCTTCCACTACTTTTTGCATGACACCGAAATAATACGCCAAAGACATGACGGAGGAAAAGAAGATGATGGTGGGCAGAATGCCGAAGGCGAATTGTGCGCCAAAGGTATCGCGATGCTCGGGTTTGACAATGTTTCCGAAGAGAAACTCCGTACCGTAGCGGGTGAAGCCAAGAAAAGCAGTGATCTGTTTGGCAAGCCAATCGAAGGCGATTTCGCCAGGTCGGGTTCCCAAAATGATCAAAGCGAAAATAATTTGCAGCGCCGTGCCCCACAAGACCACGCGCCAGGGAAAATTGCGGCGGTCATAGGATATTAACCAGGCAATGAACACCATCGCCGCCATGCCGGCGACACTGATGACCCTCTCCATGCTACCTCCCTCGCGTTGAACGATTTACGATTGCAGAATATCGAAAGATTTTCAAGCGGCCGCTGCCGGTGGCGCGTCGGTATTCAACTCGCCTTCCCACCGTGCCATCACCGCGGAAGCAAGGCAATTGCCGGTCACGTTGACTGCTGTGCGGGCCATGTCCATGAGCTCGTCCACGCCCAGCAGGATCGCCACGCCCTCGAGCGGCAAGCCGAAGCTGGCTACGGTGCCGGACAGAATCACCAATGCTGCGCGCGGCACACCGGCCACGCCTTTGCTCGTCAACATCAGCGTTAACATCATAAACAGTTGTTGCGGAATCGACAATTCCACGCCCGCTGCTTGCGCCACGAACAGTGCGGCAAGCGAAAGATAGAGGGTCGAGCCGTCGAGATTGAATGAATATCCCGCCGGCAATACGAATGAAACGATGCGATTGGGCACGCCAAAATTACGCATCCGCTCGAGCGCGGACGGCAGGGCGGCATCGGACGAGGTTGTGGAAAAAGCGATCAACGCGGGCTCACGTACGGCCTGGAAGAATTTTCGTACCGGAATCTTGGCAATCCACATGACCGGCACCAACACTGCCAGCACGAAAAAAATCAGCGCGCCATACAGTGTGAGCACAAGCTTGCCAAGGTTGATTAAAATATCCAAGCCGCTATGGCCCACGGTGTAGGCCATGGCTGCCCCGATGCCGATCGGAGCAAATTTCATAACGATGGCGGTGAATTTGAACATCACCTCGGAAAGCCCCTCGCAGAAGCCAAGCACCATCGCTTTGGGCTTACCTTTGACTTGCGTGAGCGCCACGGCAAATAGAATCGTAAAGAAAACCACCGGCAGCACGTCGTTTGCGGCCGCGGCTTCAATGAAACTCCTGGGCACGGTATGCTCGATCATGCTTTCAATAGTGACTTTGCTCGCTGCGGTTTGTTCTGCGCTCGGCGCCGGCAGCGACACCCCGACGCCGGGCTTGGTTATGTTGACGGCTGCCAGGCCAATGAACAAAGCCAGCGTGGTAACGATTTCGAAGTAAATAATCGCGCGCAACGCCAGCCGCCCTACGGCTTTCAAATCGTCACTGTGCCCGGCGATTCCAACCACCAAGGTGCCGAACAGCAGCGGCACGATGATAGATTTGATCATGCGCAGGAAGATATTGGATATGAGCCGGACGTGTTGCGAGAATTCTGGAAACAGCCAGCCCACGGCGACGCCAATGCCCATGGCGATGATGATCCATTGTGTGAGGCTGATCCGGCGTAAAAAGTTCCACATAGGAGATCACAATATTGTTTTTCGACGACCTGCTAGGCCTTGTCTGAACCGCGCGCTTTGCGGCGCCAGAGCACATAAACCGGCAAGCCCGTCAACACCAACCCAAGGCCTGGCCAGGTGTATGCCGGTTTATAGATCAACAATACAATCATGATCAAAGTGGCGAGGACAATATAAAGCGCCGGGATGATCGGATAGCCCCACGCTTTATGTGGCCGGTCAGCTTCAGGCCGCTTACGGCGCAAGACAAAAATTCCCGCGACCGTGAGCACATAAAAGAGCAGAGCGGCAAAAACCACGTAGTCAAGCAAATCGCCATACGTGCCGGAAAGGGTCAATACCGCTGCCCAGATGCCCTGCAGGATGAGGCCATTGGCTGGTACGCCGCGATCATTCAATTCCCCGATTTTTCTGAAGAACAAGCCATGTTGGGCCATGGCATAATAGACCCGTGCACCGGCGAGAATCAAGCCATTCACACAGCCGAAAGTCGAAATCATGATCGCGATCGCCATGAGGGATGCAGCGTCCTGACCAAAAATCATTTGCGCGGCGGCGGTGGCGACGCGATCTTCCGGCGCATGCTGGATCCCCTCCAACGGCAGCACGGCGATATAAGAAATGTTGGCGGAGACATATAGCACGGTCACCAGGATCGTGCCAAGCATCATGGCCAGGGGCACGGTGCGATGCGGATTTTTGACTTCTGCCGCGGCGAAGCCGATGTTGTTCCAGGCATCAGAAGAAAACAAGGAACCGACCATGGCCGTGCCTAGCGCGACGATCAGCGCCATGGTGGATAGCACGTTGCCATTGACCATAGGCGTCCAAAAACCAGGCGAGTGTATTGCCGCATTCGGATTACGCGCGACAAAAAAAGTGAGCAGAATCAACAAGGCTAGCGCGCCGACTTTGGTGGCCGTAAAAATATTTTGCACAATTTTGCCGGTCTTAATGCCCAGGGTATTGGTCGCGGTCAGCAGCGCAATGACCGCAATCCCCACGAGGCGTTGCGTGGAAAATGAAACTGGGCCAAGCGTAAAGATCGTGTTCGTCGCGGAAATCGCGGGCATGAGCACCCCCAAGAATTTTGCAAAGGCCACAGCCACGGCGGCGATGGTTCCCGTTTGAATCACCAAAAATAAAGTCCAGCCATAGAGAAATCCCCACAACGGGCCGTGCGCCTCGCGCAAGTATACGTATTGGCCGCCGGCCTCGGGAAAGAGCGCGGCCAGCTCGCCGTAGCTCAATGCGGCGATAACGGTGAGCAGGCCAGTAATGATCCATACCATCAACAACCAGCCGGACGAGCCCACCTGGCGCGCAATGTCGGCAGAGACAATGAAAATACCGGAACCGATCATCGAGCCGGCAACGATCATCGTAGAATCAAATAGTCCCAACCCGCGAACGAATTTGGATTGCATGGCTGCTCCTACCTAAGCTCAGGCAGATTGACAAGAAGTTGTTTTTGATCCTCAGCAAACAGCCGTCACCCTTGTTGCTAAGGCACTTTGTTGCCGGTGATGCGAGTTTTTTTGCGCCGTTCACGGCAATCGCGCAATATTGAGGAGAAAATGAAAACCAAGCAAATGTCTTGCCTGCGGAGATATGTTCTTATGAAGATTGGCGACAAGTAATGTGGGGAAGATTGAAATGCGAAGCAGTGCAGGAAGTATGAGCCTGCATCTCAGCCAGTATCGTGAAGGGATGAAAAAAGATGGAATGATCAACATTCAGCCTGCCGGATTATAGTATTGAAAGTGCACGGATCGATCCGAGACCACCATGTTGTTGGTTCATGCCAAGCCTACGCGAGTCTTGTTCCATTAGGATAAAGTGCGTAAAGGCTACAAAATCAAGGGATGAAAGTCAAGCAGATTCCAGCCACCTGAGTAATGCCTCAATGATGAGGGGAAGCGTAACCCAGTCGGCGCGACTGGACAGACCGGCAGTCTGTGTTTCCCCCTTTCATTGAGGCATTACTCACCTGAATAATTTAGGTTAGAGTTTTTATTTTGACATAAAATTTGTATATTGATGAGATAAAGTTCATACAAAAGAACCCATGAGCTGTCAAGGAGGACGATCTCTTGATGTCGTCTCGTGAAAATCAAAGCCAGGAAGTGAAAATCTGGAAAAGAACGCACACCTGCGGCGCGTTGCGCTATACGGATGCCGGTAAAGAAGTGATACTGACGGGATGGATCGATACCTGGCGCGATCACGGCGGTATTTTGTTCGTCGATTTGCGCGATCGCTATGGGAAAACGCAAATTGTGTTTAATCCCGAGTCTGCCGAAATGCAAGCCGCAGCCCAAAGTCTGCGCAGCGAATATGTGATTGCCGTACGCGGCACGGTGGTCGCCCGTCCTGCGGGCATGGTCAATCCGAATCTGGCCACGGGCGAGATCGAAATAGAGGCGCACGAGCTGCGTGTGCTCAATCCCGCAAGGACCCCGCCGTTCGAAATCACCGACCGTGCGGAGTCCGCCTCCGAAGATTTGCGTTTGAAATATCGTTATCTCGATTTGCGACGCAGCGAGATGCAACGCAATTTGATCATTCGCCACCGCCTCGCGCAAGTGACGCGGCGTTATTTCGACCGCAATGATTTCGTCGAAGTCGAAACACCGATTCTTATGAAGAGCACACCCGAAGGCGCGCGCGATTATCTCGTGCCCAGCCGCATTCATCACGGCAAATTTTATGCGCTGCCGCAAAGCCCGCAGACCTACAAGCAACTGCTCATGGTCGCCGGTATGGACCGTTATTTTCAAATCGTGCGCTGCTTCCGCGACGAGGATTCACGTGCCGACCGCCAGCCGGAATTCACGCAGATTGACGTCGAGATGTCTTTCGTCGACCGCGAAGACGTGCTCGCCATGACGGAGGGCCTGGTCGCAGAGATGTTTAATGAAATATTGGAAATGGAAGTCAAGCTACCCCTGCCCCGTATGACGTTTCAAGAGGCTATGGCGCGTTTCGGCAGCGACAAGCCGGATTTACGCTTTGGTTTGGAGATTCGCGACCTTACCGACCTGGCGCAGGCCAGCGAATTCCGCGTGTTTGTCGAAGCTGCAAAAGGTGGAAAAACGGTGCAGGGTCTGAGCCTCCCGGGCAGTGCGCAATACTCGCGCAAACAGCTTGACGATTTGACGCAATATGCGACGCAGCTCGGCGCAAACGGTTTGGCCACGATCAAAAACACTCCCACGGGCTGGCAAGGCAGTATCGCCAAGTTTTTTTCGGAAGATCTGCAGCGACGCGTGAACGAGCGTATGCAAGCGCAAGGCCAGGATTTGTTCATGTTTGTGGCAGATGAAGCGGAGCAGGCGCAGGAAATTCTCGGCGCGTTGCGACTCAAATTGGCACAGAGCGAAAGCTTGATTCCACCAAACACGCATCATTTGCATTGGGTCGTAAATTTTCCGTTGCTGGAATTCGATAAAGAAGAAAAGCGCTGGACGGCACGGCATCATCCTTTCACTTCACCGCTCGATGAAGATTTGCATTTGATGTCAACCGCCCCGCACAAGGTGCGGGCTAAGGCCTACGACCTGATTCTCAACGGCACCGAGATCGCCGGCGGCAGTATTCGTATCCACCGCCGCGAGCTCCAAAGCCAGATGTTTGATTTATTGAGCATTAGCAAGGAAGAAGCGGAAAGAAAATTCGGCTTCTTGCTGGAGGCGTTCGAATACGGTGCGCCGCCGCATGGCGGCATTGCTTTTGGATTCGATCGCCTGGTCATGCTGTTGACTGGCCGCAAATCCATTCGCGACGTGATTGCTTTTCCAAAAACCAATACCGCAGTGTCGATGATGGATGGCGCTCCTTCGCAGGTGGACGAGCGTCAACTACGCGAATTGGGAATTAAGCTTATCTTGGGAAAATTAGATTGACTGTTAGGTACTCAGTTTATTATATTTGACGACTTTTGTCGCGGTGAGAGGGTGTAGCTCAGCTGGTAGAGCAGCGGCCTTTTAAGCCGTTGGCCGAGAGTTCGATTCTCTCCACCCTCACCCAAAGCATTACGCATTACGTATCGCTCCACGTGTAATCCGTAAACACCTTGTTAGATTGCGCCCATAGCTCAACTGGCAGAGCAGCGGACTCTTAATCCGGAGGTTCTAGGTTCGATTCCTAGTGGGCGCACTCTTTCGATTCACTGCAATAATTTGCAAGCAAGGAATTCAAAGCATTCCAGATTGAATTCACGCATCACCCGGCTCGAAGCCGCGTAAAAGTCTTTTCTATTGTGCCTTAAGCGTATTCACCAGCTCCGTCACCACTTTTTTCGCATCCCCGAACAGCATCATCGTCTTCGTGTCGTAGAACAACTCATTGTCTTCCCCGGCAAAACCAGCGCCAAGACTGCGCTTGACCACCATGACGGTGCGCGCTTGATCGACATTTAAAATCGGCATGCCGTACAAAGGGCTGTCTTTTTTATGGCGCGCGGCCGGATTCACCACGTCGTTCGCGCCGATCACCAGCGCCACGTCCGTATTTTGGAAATCTTCGTTGATGTGCTCCATCTCGAGCAACAAATCATACGGCACATTTGCTTCCGCAAGCAGCACGTTCATGTGTCCCGGCATGCGGCCCGCGACGGGATGAATGGCATAGCGCACTGTGGCACCCCGATCCATCAGTGTCTTGGCCAGGTCATGCAAAACGTGTTGCGCTTGTGCCACCGCCAGGCCATAACCAGGAACGAGAACGACGGATTGCGCGCTTTCAAGAATGAAGGAGGCGTCTTCCGCCGTGTAAGATGGTACCGTACGGGCGGCTGGTGCGCCTTCACTGCCGGGTTTATTGACAGTCGCGCCCACACCACCGAAGAGCACATTGGCAAAAGAACGGTTCATCGCCTTACACATCAGGATCGCCAGAATGAATCCGGAAGAGCCATCCAGGGTGCCGGCCACAATGAGAAGCTTGTTGTTGAGCACAAATCCGAGCGCAGCGGCGGAAAGCCCGGCATAGGAATTCAAGATGGCAATAACCGTGGGCATGTCGGCGCCACCGATTCCCATCACCAGCAGGAAACCGAATGCGAGTGCAAAGAAGGCCATGATCGGCAGCAGGAATGCCTGGGTGGGATCAATAACGAGGGCAATTCCCAAGATCACGGCAATCGCCAAAACGACGATACTGATGACGTTCCTTCCCGGGTAGATGAGAGGTTTGCCCGAGATCAATTCCTGGAGTTTGGCAAAAGCGATGACAGATCCGGTGAAGGTCAGGTAACCCAGAATAATTTCAGTGGCCAGCACCGCTGTGGTGAACTTGTCGACCGCAGGTGCGCGCTGAAAATACTCGGCGGTTCCCACTAGCGCCACCGCGAGCGAGCCGAAAGCATGCGACATGGCGGTACGCTGCGGCACAGCAGTCATGGGCAGCTTTAAAGCAATCGGAATTCCGATCATCGAACCAATCACAATGGCAAGGAGCAAAAGTTCAGAGTGATGCATTCCGAAGGCAAGGAGCGTGGCCAGCACCGCGACGAGCATTCCTGCAGCGCCGGCCCAGTTTCCCCAGCGCGAGGTTCTGATCGCGCTCATCCATTTGAGTGAAAATATGAACATCACTGCGGAGAGCACATACAAATAGATCACCATCGCATCCATTATCGCTTTTCTCCCCCGTTGCCTTTCTTGAACATACGCAAGATGCGCTCGGTGATCATGAATCCGCTGATAACGTTGGTGGCTGCCAGCGCTACCCCGATGGTTGCCAAAATCAATACGAAATTGTCCTTGGCGTGAGCGATGACTACAAGAGCAGCCACCACCGAAACCGACGAAATGGCATTGGTCAATGACATCAGTGGGGTGTGCAACAGCTTGGAAACATGACGAACGAGCTCCAGCCCCAGAAAGGTGGAGAGCAGAAAAATCAAAAGATTCACCGCAATGTCTGATTGGCTGATTTCATTCGCCATTTGATGGTCTCCTCTGTCGATATTCTCGATTGATCATAAGGCGGCAGAGACGATACTGCCAGTGGATACTATCAAGGTTTCGCTCATTATTTCGCTCCTCCCAAAACTCTTTTCAAAGTTTCGTTTACGATTTCGCCATGGTGCATGAGACAACAACCTCTGGTGATCTCGTCTTCGAGATTCGGTGTGTGATCGCCTTTTGGATAGATATGCAAAAAAAGATTGGTGACATTTTTCGCGTACATGTGGCTCGCGTCTACCGGCACCGAAGCCGCAAGCTGTCCGGCGCCGATAATCGTCACTCCTTCGCGCACGATCTCCCTGCCGGGCTCGGTGAGCTCGCAATTGCCGCCCTGCTCCGAAGCTAGATCCACAATCACCGAGCCGGTGCGCATTTTTCTGGCCATTCCTGCCGTAATCAGCACGGGCGCACGTTTGCCAAAAACCAGTGCCGTGCAAATCACCACCTCCGTTTTGGGCAATCTCGCTCCAATCACATCGCGTTCTTTCAGCAAAAAAGCTTCTGATTGTTCCAGAGCATAGCCGCCGCTGGTTTCCAAGTTTTCCGTGACTTCCATTTCGATGAAGGAGGCACCCAGGCTTTTTACTTGTTCCTTCACGGCCGGCCGCGGATCAAAAGCCTCGACCTTTGCGCCCAGACGTTTCGCGGTGGCAATCGCCTGCAAGCCGGCGACGCCCGCGCCCAACACGAGCACATTGGCGGGTGGAATCGTGCCGGCCGCGGTCATCAACAGCGGAAACATCTTGTTCAAGCGCGCGGCCGCCAGCAAAACCGCCTTGTAACCGGCGACGGTCGCCATCGAGCTCAACGCGTCCATGCTTTGCGCGCGGGTGATCCGCGGAACGTATTCCATCGCGAATGCCGTAATTTTACGCGCGGCCAGTTTGCGCAAAGCCGGTATTCCGGCGTGCGGCGATAAGAACGCGAACAGGCTGGCACCTTCGCGCATCAGATCGGCTTCATGCGCGCCTGCGCCCGGGTGCTCCTGCGGCGGGTTCAATTTCAAAATCACTTCACTTTGGCGGTACAATGCTCTGATCTCGTTCGTGATCGTCGCGCCTGCGCCCTCGAACTCGCGATCAGAGAAACCCGCGGCCGCGCCTGCACCGCTCTCCAGGAGAATGGGGTGGCCGCGTTTCCGCAATATCGCAGCGGTGCTCGGCACGATCGCAACGCGGGTTTCATGCTGTAAGATTTCTTTGGGGATGCCGATGTTCAATGCCAACCTCCGTGTCAAGCAGCGTTCTCACTCTCATCCCTTCTACGTCGGGAATTCCGGAATATGTTTTTGCCGGTCAGGGAGGATGTGCGCCTCTGTATCATTATTTTGCGTAATGCCCCAACGTCGCCGAGCTGGAGAGTGAGGCAGATCTTTTGAAATCATGGCTCATGTAAATACCGCGGCGATCGGGCTCCTCTCCTTCGTCAAGACACAAGAGTTTTGGGAGGCATTTAACTTCAGGGAAGGGATTGCTGCCGCGGAGAGTTCACAGGGGAGAATTCTTTCTTCATGATTAGTCTGAAGGTTGTGGTTTAAAGGCCTTCATTTTAAATGCTGGGCCAAAAACGTCAATGTCCGTTCCCAAGCATCGGCGGCATCTTTGGCATTGAAGGCTTTGACGTTGTTTTCATTGATGAAGCCGTGACCGGACTTCGGGTAGATCTCAATGCTGACGCTTTTATCCGAATCTTTCGCCTGTTTTTCAAAAGCGCGCACGTCTTTGACCGGAATGCCGCGGTCCAAACCGCCGAAAATACCGAGAACCGGTGCATTGATTTTCTCGATTAATTTTTCATCCGTAACCAGGCGCCCATAGTTAATCACACAGGCGGCTAGTTCAGGTAGATGAACCGCCGCCTGCAGCGAGTAGCCGCCGCCCATACACCATCCGATCGCGCCAATTTCACGTTTGTTCACTTCCTCACGCGCCTGCAGATAGGCAAAGGCTGACTGCACGTCGCGCAACGCGCGATCTTCTGGCAAGCCGCGCATGAGCTCATGGGCGGTACCCGGTTCCGCGGTCACTTCGCCGCGATAAAGATCGAGCGCCAGCACCACATATCCTTCTTTCGCCAGCTTTTTCGCATTCTGTTGTACCCAGTCATTTAATCCCCACCATTCATGAATGATAATAACGGCCGGAGCCGGGCCACTGACTTGCGGCATTGCCACAAAGCCACGCACCGATTCTTCGCCGCTTTCGTACGACACCCATTGCGTTTCAATGGCCGGATGAGCGCGATGATAAATCAACGCTGCGGACGATAGCGTGACAAGTGTCGCCAACACGACTCCAGAGCCTCTCATGCTACCCTCCTCGCCAGGGATAATCCGTGACTTCATAAATAGTGGAGTGGGATTCAGAGTTTGTCCGGCAACCCCTCTTACGGCCTTCTCCTAACCGCCATGCGTTCGATCACTTGACGAAACGGTGATGAAGTTTTCAATGAAACACACAATGCTCCTGCCAAGCCCACAGGCGCTCACAGAGCTATTCTGCAGCTTTTGGAGTGAACGACAAAATGCGAGCCTGCTTGTGTCCCGGAGCTGTTCCGGTTTCTGCGGCAGGAGCGGGCGCTTCTTCCACGCTCTCTTCCCGCGGCGCGTGTATTTTTTCCAGCCGCACCGGGGTGCCGCCCATAGTGAAATCCGCACCGCGAATTTGATCGTCATCGATGGTCCAGGTCACAGTTTTCATGGGCAAAACCAGCACAAACAGTTTGACGTGCCACCAGCCGCGTTTATAGTCCGGACTAATATCTTCCACTCGCGCGAAGAATGCGGGTTTATGGTCGATATGAACCAGCACCAAGTCCTGCGGCATAATGGCCGCTGGCTTTCCGAGCATGCACGATCTCCCATGATCTCTGAACCGACGTTGAAAATAACGAGAAAGCGAGCGAATGTCAAAGAAAAATTTACGCCACAAATGTGCCGGGGTGCCATCCTATTCACCTGAGCCATCGCAATCTTTTGCTTTACATACATCCACATTTTTGCTATTTTCTTCGGGTTATATCTCGAGTTCAGCCAAGGCAGAAGATCAAGATATTTGGTTTGTTTCACGTTCAGGAAGAGAGAGTGTTGTGATGAGCAAAGAAGTTCTATTTGTGAGTGGCGCGCGCACGGCTTTTGGGGCATTTGGCGGCGCATTGAAGGACCTGACTGCGACGCAACTCGGTGTGGTTGCGGCCCGGGCGGCGGTGACCCGGGCAGGCATCGAGGCCGGCGCAGTTGAGCACGTGATTTTCGGCAATGTCATGCAAACCTCACAAGATGCCATCTATCTCGCGCGGCACGTGGGATTGCAAGCCGGCTCCCGTATCGAAACGCCGGCCTTGACGGTGAATCGCTTGTGCGGCTCGGGTTTCGAAGCTATTGTGCAAGGCGCGCGTTTATTAATGTTGGGTGAAGCTGAAATTGTTCTGGTCGGCGGTACGGAAAGTATGAGCCAGGCGCCGCACGTCATTCGCGGTGCGCGTTGGGGCTTGCGCCTCAATGCCGGCAAGCTCGAAGATTATTTATGGGAGTCACTGCTTGATGCGAATTGCGGTTTCACCATGGCGCAAACCGCGGAGAATCTGGCGGACAAGTTCGGCATCAGCCGCTCCGCTTGCGACGAATATGCCTTGCTCAGCCAGAAGCGCGCAGCAGCAGCATGGGAAAGCGGCAGATTCGCCGAGGAGGTGGCTCCCGTCGAAATTTCCGGAAAGAAAGGCCCCTCGCTCTTTGCGCGCGATGAGCATCCGCGGCCAGAAACAACTTTGGAAGCGCTCGCCAAGCTTGCACCCTATTTTAAAAAAGACGGCACCATCACCGCCGGCAACGCCAGCGGCATGGTGGACGGCGCAGCAGCGATGTTGATGATGACGGCGGCGGCGGCAAGAAAGCATGGTTTGCAACCGCTCGGCCGCCTGGTGAATTGGGGTTTTGCCGGAGTCGAGCCGAGCCTCATGGGCATCGGCCCTGTTCCCGCGAGCCGCAGTGCCTTGCAACGCGCGGGAATGACGTTGGAACAAATGAATCTGGTCGAAGTAAATGAAGCCTTTGCACCGCAATATCTCGCCGTGGAGAAGGAACTGAGCTTGCATCGCGAGTTCACGAACGTCAACGGCGGGGCCATTGCTCTCGGCCACCCGCTGGCTGCCAGTGGCATGCGTTTGACCCTCACAATTTTGCACGAGTTACGCCGGCGCAAACAAAAGTACGGCCTGGCCACGGCCTGCATCGGCGGCGGCCAGGGCGCGGCGGTGATCGTGGAAGCTTTGTGAAGGCGTTAAGAGGTGCGAACAATTTTCAGAATCTTATTGTGAGTTTATTTTTGTTCATCACTGAACTTGTTGATTCGTTCCAAAATTGCGGGGTCCGAATTATGAACGCTTCAGGAAATAGCGGATTTGAGCAAGAAAAGGCCGCCTACTGGGCAATGCGGGAGCAGCTATTGCAACAATATTCTGGCAAATGGGTTGCCATTGTCGGAGGGCGCGTAGTGGCATTCGGAGAAAAAAAAATGGCTGTTCTGAAACAAGCGTTCGCCCATACACACAGCACCGTTGGCTATATCAACCGCGTCGGCTACGAAGAGACTACCAAGCACAAACGAATCCGCCAGGTCAGCATGGGTAAATACAACGAGCAGTATGACCCTCTGCTACCGATAATAACCGGAATCGTTATTGCACCGACAGGGCAAAAGCAGAAGCCGATCGACTTCATTGTCGATACCGGCGCGGACCTGACGGTGTTGCAAAGCACCGTTGCGGACGAGCTTGGTTTGTGGAATTTCGGATGGGACGAAGCTGAGGTAGCAGGCATTGGTGCTGTGTCGCAACAACGTACACTTTATCTGGTCAACATCAGATTAAACAGTCAACAACTTCCGATTACCGTCGATTGTCGTCCCGATTTGACTGAGGATATTTTGGGTCGAGATGTTATCAATGAATTTGAGTTAACCGTGTGCGCGAAAAGGGGCTTGGTTCGTTTTGAATGGGTACCCGACGCGATTTGAACACTACCAATAAACGATCTGCAATTTGGAGGAGCAATGGCCACTAAAACCGTCGGCGTCATCGGTTGCGGTTTGATGGGAGCGGGCATCGCGCAAGTATGCGCACAAGCAGGATACAAAACCGTCGTACGTGAAGTGAACGATGATTTGCTCAGAAAGGGTCTGGGCAAAATTGACGGCTTTCTGAGTAAGAGCGTGGAAAAAGGCAAGCTCGCCGCCGGACAAAAAACAGCGATCATGTCCAATCTCTCCGGTACAACCACTCTCGCTGATCTAAAGAGCGCGGATCTCGTCATCGAAGCGGCAGTCGAAAATATCAACCTTAAGAAAGACGTTTTCGCGGAATTGGACGGGCTCTGCGGTGCGCACACGATTTTTGCCAGCAATACTTCTTCTTTAACCATTACTGAAATGGCCGCTGCCACGAAACGGCCGGACCGTTTTGTCGGTTTGCATTTTTTCAATCCCGTGCCGCTCATGAAATTGGTCGAAGTCGTGCGCACGATTCAGACTAGCGCGGAGACCTTTGAAGCCGCGTTCGCCTTCGCGCAATCGCTCGGGAAAGAACCGATTGCCTGTAAGGACAACTCCGGTTTCGTGGTGAATCTGCTGCTGGTGCCTTATCTGCTGGACGCCATTCGCGCCGTGGAAAATGGCGTGGCTTCGGTGGAAGACATTGACAAAGGCATGACGCTTGGCTGCGGTTATCCTATGGGCCCGCTCACGCTGCTCGATTTCGTCGGATTGGACACGACGCTTTACATCGCGAACATCATGTTCGAAGAGTATCGCGACAGCAAATATGCGCCGCCACCGTTGCTGCGCAAAATGGTGCTGGCCGGGTATCACGGTAAAAAGACTGGCAAAGGGTTTTATGACTATGCCGGCGACAAGCCGAAAGTGGCTGACTTGGGACGTTAATGCTCGGAGCTCATGATGGCTTATCAAAACATTCTTTTTGAAGTCAAGAATAGAATCGCTTATCTCACGCTCCACCGTCCTGAAAAAATGAATGCCCTGAACTGGCAAACGATGGTGGAAGTGCAAAATGCGCTCGCTTCGATAAAAGATGATGTCGGCGCGGGTGGTGTGATCATCACGGGAGCTGGCGAAAAAGCATTTGCCGCGGGCGCCGACATCGGAGAGCTGGCAAAGCAGACTCCGGTGGGTGCAAAGGAATTTTCTCTTCAGAGCCAGGAAATTTTGCGCTACATCGAACACTTTCCAAAGCCCGTCATCGCGGCCGTGAACGGTTTCTGTCTCGGCGGCGGCAGCGAATTGGCGCTCGCCTGCCACATACGTGTGGCCTCGGAGAAGGCAAAATTCGGACAGCCGGAGGTGAACCTCGGCCTCATGTGCGGCAATGGCGGCACGCAACGCTTGTCGCGTCTCATCGGCAGAGGCCGCGCCCTCGAATTGCTGATCACGGGCAACATTGTCGATGCGCACGAAGCCTGGCGTATGGGTTGGGTCAATCACGTTACGCCGCCGGACCAGCTTCTGGCCAAGTGCGAAGAAATACTACACACCGTTTTCAAAAAAGGTCCGATTGCCGTGAAGTTGACTCTGGAAGCGGTGACGCACGGTTTGGAAATGCCGCTGGCAGAGGGCGTGCAGTTGGAATCCAATCTTTTCGGCATGCTTTTTTCAACGGATGACATGAAGGAGGGCACCCAGGCGTTTCTGGAAAAGCGCCCGCCTAGTTTTCAGGGAAAGTGAGCGGACTTTCTTGACGAATCAGTGGCAGCAGAGGTCGAGGATCGAAGATCGAAGATGGATGATCAATGATTGAGTAAGGAAGTCTGTTGCAATCATCGATCTTCCATCCTCGATCTTCGCCTCTATCAGCAGGGCGAGGTGACCGATGGTCTTGAATGAAAATGAATTGATCTACGATTGGAACACGCACGCGGGGACGTGGCGGCCGAGCAAACCCATTGAATTTGATGATGAAACGCTGCGCGACGGCTTGCAATCGCCTTCCGTGCTCGATCCGCCGATCGCTGATAAGATTCGCATGCTGCATTTCATGCACGAGCTCGGGGTGCAATCAGCGAATATCGGCCTCCCCGGCGCCGGCCCGCGCGCACGGGCGGACGTGGCGGCATTGGCGAAGGAAATCGTGCAGAGCAATCTGAAGATCATGCCGAATTGCGCGGCGCGCACGTTGGAGGCCGACATCATTCCGATTGCTGAAACGGCGCAACAAGTCGGCATTCCGATTGAAGCGGCCACCTTCCTGGGCTCGAGCCCCATTCGCCAATACGCCGAAGTCTGGGATGTCAACTTCTTGCAGCAGACGGTGGCGAAAGCGATTACTTTGGTCGTCAAGCACGGGCTGCCTTCCATGTTTGTCACGGAAGACACCGTTCGTTCTCACCCCGATACCGTGCGCGTGCTGTATTCCACAGCGGTGCGTTGCGGCGCACAGCGCGTGGTGTGTTGCGACACTGTCGGCCACGCCACGCCAAACGGGGTACGTGCGTTGATTAAATTTGTGCGCGAAGTGGTGCATGCGATTGACCCCGCAGTGAAAATCGATTGGCACGGCCACAAGGATCGCGGGCTTTCGATCATAAATACCCTGGCGGCGATTGAAGCGGGCGCTGATCGCGTGCACGGCACCATGCTCGGCATCGGCGAGCGTGTAGGCAACACGCCACTCGATTTGATTTTGGTGAATTGCAAGCTGCTCGGCTGGATCGACAACGATTTGACCCAATTGCAGACGTATTGCGAATTGGTTTCGCGCCAATGCGGAGTGCCGATTCCGGTCAATTATCCCGTGCTGGGGCGCGATGCTTTTCGGACCGGCACCGGCGTACACGCCGCGGCCATCATTAAAGCCAAAAACAAAGGTGCCGATTGGCTGGCCGATCGTGTGTATTCCGGCGTGCCCGCAGCGTGGGTGGGCCGCCACCAAGAAATTGAGATCGGCCATATGAGCGGTGAGTCGAACGTGATCTATTGGCTGACAACAAACGGCTACGAGCCCACGCGGCGCAGCATTGACGCGATTTTCTCCAAAGCCAAGAACATGAATCGAAATTTGACGGACGCTGAGGTTCGCGAAGTGATTCAATCCGAGGATGCGAATTGAGCGAATATTTGCCGTCAACTTTCCAAGAAGGACAATCTCGCCCCTTGCACACGGCGTTTTTTACCCGCATGCTTCCTTCGCTCCCGTCAGCGGTCAGTCCTCGTCCGCACAAATCAAGCCGGCGCGCAGTCCTCGGAGCTCACATACTCTTGCTGAGCGCTTTTCTTGTTTTGGAATCCTGCCTTTCTCCGGAACCCAGGCTTTATCAAATTGAAGGCCGAAAGAAGGAAGCAGCGTCTGATAGTGTGCGACAATCCCGGTCCAGTTCGGTCAGACCGGAGCCGGTTCAAGACAGGGACATTTCCGAGACGCCCGCGTACACGATCCCGGCCTCGCCCTCGTTGAAGCCCGCGACCGAGCCCATCTTCTCGCCTGTTCCCGCCCATCCGGCCGGCAACATTCAACGCTCCAACGATCCCGAATTGCAAATGATAAAAGAAGGCGAGCGCACGTTCGGGGTCTATCGCCTAAAGGCCGGTGAAGCATTGTATAGTGCCGTGGTGGTGCGTTTCACCGGACGCGTCGATGCGGAGGACGTCAATCAAATTGCCAGGCAGTTGGTGGCTCTCAACAACATTTCAGATGAGACCCAGATTCCGACCGGCGCCGCGATTCGCATCCCCCTGGAAGTGCTCGACGAAACACTGTTCACTGAGCTGGCGACCGCGCCGCGCCAGGTTTTTCGCCGCAGTTATTTCAAGCACGTGATTTTAGATGCCGGTCACGGCGGCACTGATCCGGGCACGATTGTTCGTGGTTTACGTGAAGATGAAATTGCTTTCGATTTGATGAAAAGAATTCGAGAGGGCTTGGTGAAGCACGGGATCAAAGTCCATACTCTGGTTTCTGCGTATAACGGCGCCAGCAAAACGGCGAACGGCCACGTGTCGCGCGAAGGTAAGCGACACCAATACGTCAAAGTCACGCCGGCCTACAACATGCAAGACAGTCGCATCGGGTTGAATTTGCGTATTTATTTGATCGAAGACATTTACAGCCGCTTGTTGCATGAAGGCGTAGCGCCGGAAGAAGTCTTGTTTCTCAGCATTCACTTGGATCATCTTCATCCTTCCGTGTCCGGTACGATGATTTATGTTCCCGATGCTGCAGAGCGCATCGCAACCTTCAAAACCACGGGTGAGGTCTACGATAAGTTCGCCGAAAGCCGTGGGCAGCTCATCTCGTTCGGCGCTGAGCAATATCAGTCCGCTGAAAACGCGAGTACGAGCTTTGCGCGGACTATGATCGCCTCCTTACAACGAGCCGGGATGCCGATTCACACGTTTCAGCCCATTCGTAGTTATGTTTATCGCAGCGGCGGTAAATGGACGCCCGGTATCATACGCTACAGCCGTGTGCCGGCTTCGATTTTGATTGAAGCCGCCAATCTCGCGCATCGTTCGGATTGGCAAAGAATCCGTGCGGTAAATTTCCGCCAGCGTTGGGCCGGCGCCGTCGTGCGTGCGGTTATTGCTTCGCATTGAGGCCGCGCACACTGGCCGCGGCCGCGAAATAGCCAAGCACGTTGAGATCAACATGCCGGTATTCGATGCCATTTTTTTCGACGTCGGCAGCACGCTCATTCCGAGTGCAAAAATCATTCACCAGGCCGCCGGAACGGCATGCCAGAAATTGGCGCAATCAGGCTTGCTTCCGGAGGCGAGGAGTTTTTTTCTCGGCTACCTCCAAGCCGATGCGCGCGTCAATCCGCAGCATATTAGCCATATCTACTCCGATATTCTCATTGTGGAAGAGGCCGGACGTGTTACTGGCCTGCCGATGGATTTGCGGCGCACGGTATCATTTCTTTCCGCGTATCGCGATGCACTGCGAGCACAAATCAAACCCTCGAAAAAAATTGTCCAGCTCTTTCAGACTCTGCAAAACCTCGGCATTCATCGCGGCATCATCAGTGATGGCAGCGCGGAGGGCCAGGGTGAGGTGCTCGCACGGCTCGGATTGCTGCCTTTGATTTCGCCGGGATTGTTGTTCATTTCAGGGGCAGCCGGCTGCACGAAAGACAATCCGGAGATTTATCGACGCGCAGTGGCAGCGGCAAGCGTGTCCGCCGAACGTGCCTTGATGATTGGCGATCGTATCGACGTGGATGTGGCCGTGCCGCAAAGCGTGGGGATGAAGGCGGTGCTCTTGCGGGCGCACCCTGCGCCGCCGTTTGTGCCCGCCGGGCTTACGCACAGGTATGCGGCAGTGCGGCCAGAAGAGGTTTTTGAAAGCTGGGGGAAGTTGGACAGTTGGCTGAAGAGGAGAGTTCAATAGCTCGCTTCCACGACTGCTTAGAAAACAGGGAATTCAAGGAGTTGTACCCAAGCTCCGGCCCCTCTGTTCGAGCAAGGTGGGAAGCGGGGAGTGATCCTGCTGCACAGCCGATTTGAATTTAGCCCACCAGGCTTCCAGCCATAGCCCGATCATACCACCCAGAATCAGCGCGAGTACCGTCAGCAAGCTCACGCTGCTATGCCAAAGAAAAAATCGTAAGGCTTGTGCCAGCAATCCAACCACGACACCAAGAATTGCGGCAGCCAGTTCGTGATGTTTGCGCACGAGATCGCAGCGCTGCAATCCCATTTGGGCAAGGGCAAACACCACCGGCATGGTGATCAACATGATCTTGAGAAAAAGGCGAAAATAGGCCGAACCTCCTAAGCGCAACAAAGAGGGCCGGACGGAATCGAGCAAGCTCGCGAAAAGGACGGCGAGCGAAGGTGAAGCAGCATTATTCTGCAAGGATTGAGATTGTGCGACACGCAAATCCGGCAAATCGGGGCGCAATAACAGCAACAGAAAGAGCAGGAACAAAGGCAGCAACAGCAAAGCTTGAGCCCGAGAAGCCCGCAGGGGCCACGGCGAGATCTGGGCGGTGCTGGCTGTTCGCCCTCGCATGAGGATCAGGCCCGTCACCAAACCCCAGGCCACCGCCACCAGCGGCAGAATATCGGGATTGCTCCCCATCACCACGAATTGCAGAAAAGTGATCAAGAGCAGAATCAGAACCAGTAATGCGATGGCGTAGCGAAAGAAGCGCCGGTTATTGGGGCGATACCAATGACAACACAGGATGAACTGACCGCCGAGCAGCAATCCGAACAGCAGATTCTCGAGCACGACGAGTGACCAGTATTCACGCCGGTCGAGCGTCAAGATTTCATGTGGCAGCGAAGTGAGATAAGCGGCCGAAAACTTCCATTGCAGCCATTTGCGCAGAAGATTGTTGACCGAGAGGGTGAAGTTGAACGGCAGCAGCATCCAGAGCGCGTAAGCGAAGAGCGATAGCACCAGCACCAGCACGCCCGGCCGTTGCAGAAGCTTGCGGCCGAAGCGCAAGCAATGATCCCGTGCCGGCTTGAAATAGCGCTGCGCCAGCGCAGCCCCGACAGCAGTACCTGCAACATTCATAACCCAGTCATTGCTCGAGCTGAAGCGCTCTTTAAGAAAAAACTGCATGCTCTCGATGGCGAGGCTCATCAACATGCCGCCGAAGATCGCCGGCCAGACGCTGGCAGCAAGCCGTCCTCGGCGCTCGAGGCGCAGGCCTTGCAATGCGAATCCAAAGGGCAGGAAGAGCAGCAGATTGCCCAGCAAATCTGAAGGGTGGTAGATCTCGCCTTTACGGAGATAGAAGGGCAGGATTTCCGTGCGCAGCCATTTTCTACCGAAATTGGCTGGCGTTTCCAATCCAAAGGGAACTGTGGTAACGTACAGCAAAACTACAACCACGACCCAGAAGAACACACGCGCAAATGCCGCACGCTGCTCGGCGGTCACAGAAGGGCTTTGAATTTCTCCACCTCTTGCAGTTTTTGTTGTATGCTTACGATTTGCGCGAGTGCACCGGCCGCCCCGTCAGAAGCTCCCATGTCGTCGCAGGCGCTTTTTCGACTTGAACTTTGCTTTTTGCTGGAGCCGAAACTCTGGGGTTTTTGTTGGCATGCAGCGCCGGCGTGCGCAAGCCCGGCTGTATGGATAAGAGATCTTGATCTTCAATACCTTCGGCGATGCCGATGCCGTTTTTGTGCCCCGCAGCCAGCTCCGCGAGGTGCGCGCAACGTGGGCATTTTTGCAGGTGCTTGTCAAATGCATGCCCCGCTTGCCGCTCCTGCCGTTCGAGCCAATCCATCAGCTCTTCCACCGGCGGGCAACACGCGTGCGTTGCGGTCGATGAAGCCGCTTCCGGACGCGCCCCGGCTGGCAAGTCTTCGGAGGCAGAATTCAAGATCGATTCCATAAAGTTTCCTCGAGGGCTATCGCGATTCTTGTCTCAAAATCACAGGAATCGGTGAATGTTGCAATTCGCCAATAGGCAAAAACCCGGGATTGCCTGAAAGTTAACAGAAAAACATCAGGGTGCAACTCAAAATTCTGTAAAGATTTTTTGGGAACTCGATAGATGCTATCCTTGCAACATTGATATTGCCATCTCCTGAGCGACTGCTTATATTGCCAATCCTCGAACTCGTTGTCGGCGATTTGCCATTGGAAAATTCTAGAGTGAATGAATAATACGAGGCAAGATGAACATGTGTTTCCATTAGAATCGACGTCTTTGGGCTCATTTAAATCGTTACAAACTATTGTTGCTGACTGCAGAATGGAGGTCGTTACGCTATGGAAGCCTATCACATAGATAAAAAGGAGGACTTGGGGATTTTGCATCTACACGCAGGCGGCGCCAATGCTTTGAATTACCGCGTGATGAATGCAATTGCGGAAGGAGTCAAGCAGGCACAGACTTCCGGGCTCAAAGGCCTGGTGCTGACCGGTTACGAGCGTTTTTTTTCAGCCGGCCTGGATTTGATCGTGATGTATGACTACGATCGCAGGCGCATGTCCCGTTTTTTGGAAGATTTCGATATTGCTTTGCAGCAGCTCTTCGCAGTGCCCATACCCGTGGTGGCGGCCATTAATGGCGCGGCCACAGCGGGCGGATGTATTCTGGCTTTAGCATGCGATTATCGTCTCATGACGGCAGGCAGTGTGGTGATAGGTTTGAATGAAATCCGTTTGGGGCTGCCGCTGCCGGCTTCGGCTTTGGAAATCGCACGCTATGCCATTCCCGCCTATCATCAAGTACTGGTGTTGTATAGCGGGAAGTTGTTCGATGCCACCGAAGCGCATCGGCTCGGCCTGGTGCACGAAGTGGTTGCGCCTGAGGAGCTTTTAGGCACGGCTGCAGCGCGGTTGCGTGACTTTACAAACCACCCTGGCAAACCTCACGCGACCCTGAAAACCACCTTGCGCGGTGCGGCTTTGGAGCGCATGATCAGAAACGCGGGTGCGATGCGCGAAGCTTTTCTCGACGCCTGGTTCAATCCCGAGGCGCGAAAAACTATCGGAGAAGTTCGCGATAAGCTGCTGGCGAAAAAAGTGGAGCATAAAAAATAAGGCCGTATTTTTAAGAAAGTTTGGTGTTTCCCTTGTGAGGCGCAATTGAACATTTTTCTCTCCAACAGCAGTTATCAAAAATATTCTTGCCAATTGATGAGTGGTTCGCTATTATTTCACCCGGTTACACGGGGAACAAAAAAGCTGCTGAATTTCAATTAAAGGGGAATGCTATGCCGACCAAATCTCACAAAACGCCCGCGCCAAACAACTCCCAAACCCAGCCACATGAAGCAGGTTGTTGCTCGCATGAAAGCATTGGCGCAAAACTTGAAATCGCTTGCAAAAAGAAGTTGGTCAACACGGCAAAGCTATTCACAGCTTAGACGTTCGCGTCATGCAGCTCGAATCAGTTCAAGCGTAGTGCACTGTTTCACAAATGCGATGCGTGTTTTAGTTTCGAATTGCAGGCGAAAACGGGTCTTGCACTCGTACGATTGCGTTTGGCCAGGCACAGCCTAAGCAATAGGTCACCGTATTTTTGAGATTGGGCCTTCAGGGTTATGAGCATCTGTTTTGCAAGGGGAGGAAACCTGCCGTGAATTCTCGGCCCGAATCTCGCCCGCTCTGCGTGATTGCCGATCTGCGCGAGCGGGTGTCCGGCATTCCACAGGCGCTCAGCAAATTGGGGCTGGAAGTTCGCCTGAGAAACCTCACCGCTGGTGATTATATTCTGGCGCCGCATATTGCCATCGAGCGAAAAACCACGTCCGACTTTATTCAATCCATCTTTGACCGGCGTTTTTTCCATCAAACCCATTTGCTCCGCGCCGCCTTTCAGCATCCGCTTTGGCTGTTGGAGGAAAACGAGTGCCCGGCGCGCGAAATTCATCCTCATGCCTATCGCGGCGCATTGTTGTATCTCACCGTTCTGAATCATATTCCGATCTTACACTCAAAAAATGCCGACGACACCGCCACCCTGATCTACGCCATTTTGCAGATGGTATATCAAGATCCTGATCGGAATTTCACTCTGCATCCTAAGAAACGCACGGTTTCTCTGGATCTCACACAACGCTACGTCCTGGAGACGCTGCCGGGTATCGGCCCGCACTTGGCGGATGAGCTGCTGCAGCGGTTCGGCAGCTTGCAGGCAATTTGCTCGGCGCAAACCGAAGAGCTTATGCAGATTCCCGGCGTTGGGCAGGCCCGTGCGGATAGGATTCACGAAATTCTGCATCGAACATACAAGAAGTGATTGGAAAATGCATTTGCAACTTTGAAGCTGATTGGTTATCGTACCTTTAACTCTAAATGGGAGGATAAAATTATGGCAGACAAATCGCGCAGTCATCCCGGCAAAGCGGATCGGGCTCAGAGAGGTATGGGCCCTCTCAACAAGCGTGTGGATGTCTTGGCTCAAGCGTTGGAGTCTTTCCGGCAGAAAACGGAAAAAGAATTCAAAGCCGTACGACAAGAAATGAAACAAGGATTCAAGTCCATACGGCACGAGATGAAACAAGAATTCCAGTCTGTACGCCACGA
This sequence comes from bacterium, assembly GCA_050732395.1. Lineage (GTDB taxonomy): Bacteria > Zhuqueibacterota > Zhuqueibacteria > Zhuqueibacterales > Zhuqueibacteraceae > JBIOXB01. The sequence continues at coordinate 73,648 of JBOHQX010000041.1, read as the reverse complement.
AATGACACAAGAATTCCAGTCCGTACGCCACGAAATGACACAAGAATTTCAGTCCGTACGCCACGAAATGGCACAAGGGCTCGAGCACCAAGGACTTGAAGTGCAGAAGCAAATCAATGCTTTGGCCGGACAAATTGCTGAGAATGAGCAAAGGGATGCGCAATTTCGCAATAGCATGTTGACCGCTGTGGATTTTGTAATGAAAGAGTATGAATCATTCCGGCAGGAGAAGGCAGCGCTCGGGGCGGGACAGGATCGCTTGCAAAAGGATGTGGATCAACTCAAGGAGGCCGATCATCAACAGAACAAAGAGTTGCGCAGCTTGGATGAGCGCGTGCACCGGCTCGAATCCGCTTAGATAGTAAGGAGAGCGGCTCTTCCAGGGTTTTTTCCTGCTGCAGGAATAAAACATCACCCCAAATGAAAACGCGGAGAAGGCCAAATTAGCCCACCAATCTTTGTGCCGCTTGTTGCACTGCTTCTTTTTTGCCGAGCAAAGTCACGCGATCGCCGGGCATCAGAATAGTGTCCTGTGCCGGAATAATCAATTCGTCCGCGCGCAGAATCGCGCCGATCATGAGGTCTTGGGAGAAGGCGACCTCGCGGCAAGCCTTGTGCGCCAGGGCAGATTGCGGCGTTACCGTGAATTGCATGATCGTGCCACCAACGTCTTCTAAATCCTTGCGCAAGTCCTTCAGGTCGGAAGAGGTGCCCGGCGCAGGAGTGAAACTTCTGGAAATGTGCTCGTTCTCCTGTTCTTTTTCTTCCAGTTTTTTTTCGAGATCCTGCAACTGTTCGAATCTCTCCTTGGCGGCATTTCCCAGTTCCTGGAGCTGACCGGCGGCGAACAGCTCATAAGCATGCCCGCCTAGTGCCGTGAAGGCCTTCTCGATTTCACGCTGTAAAACGTTTTGCTCCCATTTGAGTTTGGCTAGTTTCGAAGCGTGAGCGGCCTTGGCTGATGCCATTTCCATTCCTCCGCGCAAGGCTTCCGTTCCGGTTTTGAGCCATTCTCCCGCTTTTTCGGACAGGGTCAAAAAGCTGTCTTGGAGATCTTTGGCGACTTTGTCGAATAGACTCGGCATGGTTTTCACCTCCTGAACAAGATATTGTCGCAACGAAACGATCACGATTGCAGAGATGTTTTGACACCCTCCTGAAACGGCCGGGCAGTTCTTTTTACGGGCCCGATTTTTTGGGACTCCGTCATTCGTTACAATTGCGGCCGCTGAAATAATGCAAAGATTCCTCCAAATATACAACCTCGATTTTTCGTTTGATTTTTCCTGAACCCCGCCCTATCTTACGGTTACTCCGTTAGGGGTGTCTTGAGAAGTCAGGACTGAGAGAATACCCCTGGAATTTTATCTGGATTATGCTTAATCTGGCGACAGCAAATCTTCCGGGCGGCGCTGCAAAAGAGCTTCACCAGCGCTACCTGGGTAGGGCGCAACCAAACGCTGAATTGAAACCGTAAAATTCGGCAACGGCGGGCGCAAGCCTTTGCTCAGCGAATAATTGAAATTCTCTATGCCCTTCATGTTTTCGCAGCACGAGAATATTTTAAAAATTTCTTGAATTTGAAATTCAGAAGCGTTATAATTATTCGGTAATTGCGATAAAAAGTAAAAACCTTTTGTTGCTATCGTTCAAGATCGCCACAAACCAATGCTTTAGCGTCTTGTGTATCGTTGGGGATCACTTCCTCGTACAAGATCAAAGCACACCTCTCATCCCCCACCTCTTTGGCTGTTCGCCAAATAATCATTTCTAACTTGAATAAGTCTCGTTCGAATCCACCTCTTGACAAAAGCAGGATTGCTTTTTGTTTTTGATTCACCGTACACACGTGTCTGAGTTCATTTTCCAAGCAAGTACTTTGCTGATTGGTCTGTTGAAGATCAAGAAATCAGCATATTTGTTTTCTTGGAGGGGCCAGCTTGTGCCCTAAACTGTGCTGTGCGAGCTAGATTGTCAATTGAGCTTTCGAAATATGTCAAGAAAAAAAAACAGAAACTTGGAAAAGTGCAAAAGCAAGATCATGAGCAGACGCAAGAAGGGCGTTGCGTCTGATTCCAGTTTCGTATTGCCACGGCCACTGGCCACGCCATCTGACCCCAAAAAGGGTGGCAAAATGTTTTCATATCTCAAGAAGCTTTCGAAAAAAGGAAAAACGATAATCTCGGCAATCGTTGCCGTAACGATACTTTTGATCGCCTTCTTGAATACAATTTCGGGCGCCATGGTGAGTGTAGCGGAGGCTATAATAGGTGTGAGAGATTCAGTAGCTCTGGCGATCTCTGCATTTACGAAAGAAAAAGACGTAAAAAAAATTGCAACGAAAGATGAGGAGAGTCAAAGAGACCTCGAAAAGCATATGCAAAATCTCAAAGAAGATCGGAAAAAATGTAAATCTATGCTGTATGGTATCAAAGAGGATTTGACAAAGCAGCCGCCGGGGTCGGCTTTATATCTAGAGTTGGAAAACCGCAAGAAAGCCCTGGAAAAGCAGTTGCAACGCATAGATTTGACCTTGGCCGAAGCCGAGCAGGAGGCTTCTCAACCTGAAGTGAGCACGAAACTACCGCAGAAAAGTGGTGCGGAAGAAATTCTCTTGGAAAACATTGTCATCAAAGCAGGACCTATCATCATTCCAATGCAGCCGGATCAATTGCAAATCGATAGCTCAAGAAATTTCGTTCCCGGCGATTTGGCGTCGGCGCCAAATCTGAAATCCCCCTTCCGAAGAAGACCTTGGTCGCGGCTTGAAGATATCATACCGGTCAAGCGCGATGGCCCCTCTCTGTCCGATACAATTAAAAACAAATATGTGCCTAAGCTTCAGAGTATATATAGGGAAGAACTCAGAAAGAATCCGGATTTAAAAGGCGAAATCCATCTGTGCATCAATGTGAATGCCCATGGAAAAGTGCAAGCTCGCCCTGTAATCATCCATTCGACATTGCACCAGCAACTAGAACAACGTTTGTTGAACAGCATCACCAGATGGAATGAATTTGGTGAAATTTCTGAAGAGCAACCGTCCACGGTTTTCTGTATTACATTCCAGTTTGGCGAGTAGTAAGGCGCCAAATTTTTACCGAGGTAGTAGTGAAAATCGTTCGGAAAGTCAAAGCGCAAAATCAGCATATCATTATGACCTTATCGATCCATGAAAACCGCAAGGCTTCAAGCCGGAGCACATTGAGATCGTTTAAATTTTTTCGAGCAGTTTTTTTGGGGGGGATGGTACTTTTTACATTATTCTTAGGCGTTACTGTTGTCTTCTCAACCGAGCTAGGAAAAGTCCTTTTGAGAGCTTTAGCAGAAAAAGTCGACGATTTCCAAAGAAGAAATCGAGCGATAGATGGGCGAATCGAGAAACTCAAACAACGGATCGAAGCACGTACAATCATGATCGCAGCTCTCCAAGAAGAAACTCAATTGTATGCTTTGTTTTCAGATTCGTTGGGTAGGTTGCCTCTCCCGAGACAATTAGCGAATGGTTTTGACGAGCGTTTTTCTCAAGGAAAGAGATTTACTCAGCGTTTTACTGTAATGGCTAACAAGCCGTCAGAAATTTCCTCGTATGGATTAAAAACTAGTACAAGAGGAATGCATCAGAACTATCAAGCTGGTTTAGACGAATCGCCTTTCCTCTCAATGAAAGAAAGACCCGCTAGCGCGATCAACGCGGTATTCGACAAGCATCGTCCTGTGTTGCAAGATTTGTATCGGCGTATACGCAGGCACGATCCAAGCGTAAAGGGAAGTTTGACCATCTGTTTTAAGCTCACCAAGGAGGGCCGCATCAAAGATTTGAAGATCCTTAAATCTACATTGGATTCATCTGAGCTGAAGCAGGAAATTCTCGAAAAAATCCGCAAGTGGAATGATTTCGGAGAGGGGCCGGAAAGCGATGAAGATGATTTATTTAAGATTACCCTGCTTTTTGGCGATTAAAATCGTGCGTTAGCTCCTTGACCTCGACTTTGGTGAATCTGAAGCCTGAAAGTTTGAAAATTTCGTTTGACTTTCCTATCTGCTCGTCCTATTTTTAATCACTCCGTTAGGGGTGTCCCGCGTAGAGACGGGACTGAGAGAATACCCTTGGAACCTGATCCGGATGATACCGGCGTAGGGAAACGGTCGTGACCATGGCGGATTGAATTTCAGCTTTCATGCCTGATGGCGTTAGCCTGTACGCGGCCGCTTCCCTTGCAAGGTAGAAAACCGGGAACGCGGCTTTTTGTTTTGTGGAGATGAGGCATGAGAGCGTTACTTCGATCACGAAAGAATACTCGCCGCTGGCTGATTGCCGGCGTCGAGGTGTTTTTGAGTAGTTCGTGGTTTTCAGTCATATATGCGCAACCGACTGCTACATTGCGGGGTACCGTGCATGATGTCCAAACAAGGTCGCCATTGAAAGGCTGCAATATTGTGATCGCAGAAACGCGGCGAGGCGCCGTCTGCGACGCCAGAGGAAACTTTGAAATCGCCAATCTGCCGTTTGGCCGCTTTACCTTGACCGCCAGCTTCGTCGGCTATGAAAGTCAAAGCTTGGCGTTGGAAATGAATCGGGCTGAAGTGCGTGTGGCTTTTCGCTTGAAACCGCAAGCACTGGCAAGCCCGCCCGTCATTGTTTTGGCCACACGCGCGCACGAGCGCGAGAGCCCGGTGACTTTTTCCACGATCACGCCAAACGACCTGGAGCAGCGCTATTTCGCGCAAGACATTCCTGCGCTGCTCAGCGAGCTGCCCTCCACGGCGTTTTATTCCGAAAACGGCAACGGTATCGGCTACAACTATCTTTCCATCCGCGGCTTCGACCAGCGCCGCATCTCGGTTTTGATCAACGGCGTGCCGCAGAACGACCCGGAGGATCACAACGTTTATTGGATCGATTTTCCGGACTTGCTGGGCAACACGGAAGACATTCAAATTCAACGCGGTGCGGGTGGCGCGTCTTACGGCCCGCCCGCGATCGGCGGCTCGGTGAATCTACTCACCTCGGGGTTCGCCCCGAAAGCAGGAATTGAAGCTTATCTCGGCGGCGGTTCGTTGGGCACGCGCAAATACTCGTTGGCGTTCCACAGTGGCTGGCTCGCAAAAAAGATTTCGTTGTTCGGCAGAATTTCGCGCATTCAAAGCGACGGCTACCGCGAACGTGCCTGGGTCGATCTGAAGAGTTATTTCTTCGGGGCCGCCTATGGAGGCCGAAAGTCGATTACGCGCCTGCATTTTTATGGCGGTCCGATCGAAGACCATCTCGCCTACTACGGTATTCCCAAAGATTCGACCTTGTACCGCGACACGCGGCGGCAAAATCCGATTTCGCGCCCGGATGAAATTGAAAACTTCAACCAGCCGCAGCTCCAGTTCCTCAACGAATATCGCCTGAGCGGGAACTGGCGTTTGAGCAACACTTTTTTTGCCATGCGTGGCCGCGGCTTTTTTGATTACAACGGTAATTGGGCTCCATTTTCCTATTATCGTCTCCTTCCCGAATACGGTTTTGCCGTCGAGGGCAATCCTGAAGAAGTTTTTGTCGATAGCTTGCTGATTCGTGCATATGTCGACAACAAGCAAATTGGCTGGCTGCCGCAATTGACGTGGCAACACCCACGCGGCGAAACGACGGTTGGTGCCGAGCTGCGACGCCATCGCTCGCTGCACTGGGGCCGCATTCAAGATGGCGACGACGCCTTACCGCGCGCGGTTTCTGGTGAGTACGACGGCTACGACTATATCGGCACCCGGCATTATTACGAATATCGTGGTGCCAAGGAAATGCTCTCGCCCTATGTGCACGTCAATTTTCAGTTGCAGCCCAACTTGAACTTCGACTTCGATCTGCAATTTGTCAATCTGAAATATCGCTTGTATGGTGAAGAGTTTGTGGGCACGGACTTTACCCTGCGCTATCATTTTTGGAACCCTCGTTTGGGCTTGAATTATAATTTCAGCGAAACGTGCAACGCCTACATCAGCGCCGCCCGCACCAGCCGCGAGCCGCGTTTGAAGAACTTTTACGACGCCGCGGAAGCAAGCACGCCGGCGAGCTGGGGCGCCGTCGAGCCGCAATTCGAACACCATCCCGATGGCAGTTTCGATTTCGACCGACCGCTGGTCAAGCCGGAAAGGCTATACGACTACGAAATCGGATTCGGCTATCGCGGCGAGGCGTCGCGCGCCGCGCTGAATTTTTACTACATGGATTTCAGGGATGAGATCATCAAAAGCGGCCAATTGGATCGCTTCGGCCAGCCGATCACCGGCAATGCCGAGCGCACTTTACACGCAGGCATCGAAATGGAAGCAGAGGCCAGACCGTTTTCATGGCTATCGGTCAGTGGAAATCTCATGCTCAGCCAAAATGAATTGAAGGAGTATGCCCTGTTTCTGAATGACACCACGCATGTGGTTTTAAATGGCAATCCCGTGGCCGGCTTTCCGGATTTTCTGGCGAATGCGCGACTGTCGCTTTCACTTGCAGGCTTCGCGGTTTCGCTCACCGCGCAGCACGCCGGCAAAAAATACACGGACAATTTTGGCGATCTACCCGCGGAGCACGCCGTCGCGCCTCGGGACAATACTGTGGATTCGTATACGGTGTTCCACGGTGCTGTAACCTACGCCTGCGAGCGCCTCGGTCTGCGGGGCTTGACGCTGCAAGTGCACGTGCAAAACTTCTTTGACCGGCTTTACATCATGCACGGGGAGGGCGATGATTTTTTTCCGGCTGCAGAACGGCAATTTTTTGTGAATGCAAAATACGAGCTGTGAGATTCGAACTTAATGAATGCTCCACATGTCTGAGAAAACCGCCTTGGTCGTCGCCAATGGCTTACTGCCTGCATCTGAAATTCTAGCCGAATGCGCCGCACGCGCCGAAGTGATCATATGCGCCGACGGCGGCGCAAACCGCGCACACGAGGCCGGGCTGCAGCCACGGTTCGTGGTTGGCGATTTAGATTCGGTGAGTGCTGATACACGCTGCGCCCTTGTGGAAGCCCAGTTCATCTATCGCCCGAGCCAGGAGGCCACGGATTTGGAGAAGACGCTGACGTTTGCAGTGGAACAAAAAGTTCAACGCGCGCTGCTCGTGGGAATTACCGGCTTGCGTTTTGATCACCAGCTTGTGAATCTCAATATTGCCGAAAAATTTTGCGACCGGCTGGAATTGGAAGCTCACGACAATTTCGGCGTCGGTAGCTTCATTCGTAGTGAAGGCCGGCCGGCTACTGTTCGCTTTGCCTCCTTTCCTGGGCAGCAGATTTCATTGATTGCATTCCGGCGCGTGCGCGGGATTGTGACTGAAGGTTTGAGGTATCCGCTTAAAAACGAAGATTTAGAATGGAGCAAGCGCGACGGTTTGAGCAACGAGGCGCTGGCGGACGCGTTCGCGGTCACCGTAACGGAAGGGAATTTGTTTTGTTATCGCGTACGACGAGAGGTTACACTTTCAGCCTAGTATCTTTCATGCGACAAAGTTGAATGGAAGTTTGAAAAACAAGGGAAGCGAAGACTGAAGATCGAAGATTGAGAATTGAAGATCGCAAAAAATAAGCTCCATGCATTTCGCGATCATCTATCTTCGATCCTCGCTTTTCAAAATTTGAGCAGCCCATCCACTTTACGCAAAGAGCTTGCTCCACCCCTTTTTCAGTACGGCGGGCAGGAGAGCTACCGCGCTCATGTCTAACGGCCGCCGCATTTTCACCGCTTCGCGATTGGCGGTGCGGCGTGCCTCCTGGTGCACGAAATTTTCTCCGGCAGTCAACAGATAGTTTCTTGCCATGATCCCCACGCGTAACGTGAAATAAACGTTGGCCGTCCCTTGCAGCAACGAGATGGTGATCAACTGCAGGCCGGGAAAGCTGCCGACGATTGTCGCGCTGAGGTTCTTAATAGAGCTTCTCTTGAGCCGCGCGCATGCCTTGTTGCAATGCCAATAGTGTCCGCGGGCTTCCTCCAGCATCTGCCCCAGCGAAGGAAATTCTCCCTAGTTTTTTGCAGCCCTGTTTGTGAGGAGGGTTTTCGTAATGGGCAAGTGGTGTAAAGCTCGGTCAGCTCGCGGCGTGCGGTTTCGTGCATGGCCGCCGAAATCCTCGTGATTATCCAAAATGAGGAAGCGCACTGCGCCCTTGCGCTCGCGGTGATAAACATATGCCGCCGCCAGCCAGTCCTGCGCCAACCACAATTAAATCATACTCTTCATTTGAATCAATAGTATTGTATGGTAGCGTCAGGCATGCGCCCTCGCGCACACGGTGCCCGAGTTGGGTGGATTCCAAAACCTGCGCGTGCAAGCCTGCGCGAGTGTGCGGATAGTCAATAGGGGTTGTAGGTTTTTTCCCTGAAGATTTTTCGCCTCCTAAAGCGTAACTTTCAATTCCCAACGCCGTACCCATTTAAAAAAATCACGCCGGGTGATGGGGCAATCCATGCCAAGGAATCTGTTAAAATCATTCATAACAGCAGTAAATATGAAGCATGGGAGTCTGAAAAGCAAGCAGCCTAACGGAACTTTTTCTCCGAAGCAGAGTTGGATAGGGCATAATCAACCCATTTCCGCTAAAACAGCGGCGTAGAATTTGCGGTTGCGGTAGTTGCCATGCTCTAGAAAATACCTTGACTTTTAGTATGCGCGTTCGTATTATCGCGCAAGTTTTGCAATATCGCTCTTTGTCTCGCCAAGTCGAAAAGCTCTTGATTTCGACTTTTTTTGTCTTGGGAGATTAGAACTTCGGCTTAGCTCTACGCTGTGAGAGGGTGGAGTTCATGTTCTTTGACGAAACGTCACGATGCGCCCAAAAAGGCCGGCGGCGACGTGAGCGAAGTTGAAAATCTCCACAATGGGACTACCACCTCTTGATGCAATACCAGGCGGGCCCGACCCATTCAGGAAGAAAGGCAAAGCCTCGAACCGGGTGATCAAACATCTTCCTATGCTATTGAGGCAAAGCTCTTTGCCTGTAACAAGACCTCATGTAATCGAGTTGAGAATCTGGCTCGATTGATTTCGATCCTACCGCAACCAGTCGTTAGCTTACGTTGACAATTTTCCAATGGTGGAACAGGCGTGCAGCGGTAACAGCCATGGCGTCGCGCTATTTTGGCAGCCGCGCTCGTGTCAGCTTTGACTCGCAAGCGACCTTGCTTCCGTTTCTCCCTGGACACCAACGCGAATGGAGGTTCAGTTCATGACAAGTCAAGCTTCGATGCCAACGTCTACCCTTTCCAATTCGGATAGTATCATCGCGGCGCTGAGTAAGATTCAAGATACGGCTGCGTACCGCGAGCTGACCTGGCAGGGCGGCTTCGAGGAGTATCTCGGTGTCGTACAACGCCTGCCTTTAGTCACTCGCACGGCGTTCCAGCGCATCTACGACATGATTCTCACGCACGGCACCGAAGAAGTGGTGGAATTCAAAGAAAAGCTGATTCATTACAAATTTTTCAACGATCCGTTCGATGAGGGCCGCGACGCGGTGTATGGCTTGGATCGTACGCTCATGCGCGTAGTCAGCTTCTTCAAAGCCGCAGCGCAGGGTTATGGCACGGAGAAGCGTGTGCTGTTGCTGCACGGGCCGGTCGGCAGCTCCAAGAGCACGATCGTGCGATTGCTCAAAAAAGGCCTGGAGAATTATTCACGCACGCCCGATGGCGCCTTGTACACGTTCTCGTGGAAGCAGGTGGTCAATGGTGAGGAGGCCTGGGCGAAGTGCCCGATGCATGAAGAGCCTTTGCATTTGGTATCGGAAGAGTTGCGCCCGAAAATGCTGGAGCTGATCAATACCGGTAAGCCTGCGGATCGCCTGGTATCGATTGCCGGCGAGTTGTGCCCGTTCTGCCGGCAGATGTACCGCGAGCACATTCGCCAGCATGACGGCTCGTGGGCGGATCTGCTCAAAGACATTCGCGTCGAGCGCCTGTTGCTTTCGGAAAAAGACCGGATCGGCATCGGCACGTTCCAGCCCAAAGACGAGAAAAATCAGGATTCGACGGAATTGACTGGCGACATCAATTATCGCAAAATTGCGGAATACGGCTCGGAATCGGATGCGCGTGCTTTCAATTTCGACGGCGAATTCAATATCGCCAATCGTGGCATTATCGAATTCATCGAAGTCTTGAAGCTGGACGTCGCTTTTCTTTATGATTTGCTGGGCGCCTCGCAGGAGCACAAGATCAAGCCGAAAAAATTCGCACAAACCGATATCGACGAAGTGATCATCGGGCACACCAACGAACCGGAATATCGCAAGCTGCTTTCGAACGAATATATGGAGGCTCTGCGCGATCGCACCGTGAAAATCGACGTGCCCTACATCACCAGGCTCGGCGACGAAATCAAAATCTACGAAAAAGACTATAATTCCAAACGTATCAAGGGTAAGCACATTGCGCCCCACACCATCGAGACCGCCGCCATGTGGGCGGTCTTGACGCGCCTCGAAGATCCCAAAAAAGCACAATTGACACTGCTGCAAAAACTGAAGCTCTACAACGGCAAAACCCTACCCGGCTTTACCGAAGACAACATCAAAGAATTGCGTGCCGACGCCGGCCGCGAGGGTATGGAAGGCATTTCCCCGCGTTACGTGCAGGACAAGATTTCAAACGCGCTGGTGAGCGAAAAAAGCGCGACCAGCATCAATCCCTTCATGGTGATGAACGAGTTGGAGTCCGGCATCCGGCATCATTCACTGATTAGCAGCGACGAGCTGCGCAAGCGCTACAAGGAATTGCTGGCCGTGGTGAAGGAAGAATACGAGGACATTGTGAAGAACGAAGTTCAGCGCGCCATCGCTGCGGACGAAGATGCTCTCAAGAGGTTGTGCGGTAATTACATTGACAACGTCAAGGCCTACACCCAGCGCGAGCGTGTCAGAAACAAATTCACCGGCGCCGACGACGAGCCGGATGAACGCCTGATGCGCGCCATCGAAGAGAAGATCGACATTCCTGAAAGCCGGAAGGATGATTTCCGCCGCGAGATCATGAACTACATCGGCGCGCTCGCCTTGGAGGGCAAGACGTTCGACTACAAAAGCAACGAACGTCTGCAAAAAGCCCTCGAGTTGAAATTATTCGAGGATCAAAAAGATACCATCAAGCTCACCACTTTAATCTCCAGCGTGGTCGACAAAGAAACGCAGGAAAAAATCGACGTGGTAAAATCTCGCATGATTAAGTACTACGGCTACAACGACGAAAGTGCAACCGACGTGCTCAACTACGTCGCCAGCATTTTTGCGAGAGGGGATGTGAAACACAGGTAAGCGCATTCCCTCACTTGCTCATGCTCTTATTCTTACTCCCACTCTTACTCGCTTTTGAATGCCCAAGAGCGAATAAGAGTAAGAGTAAATTTTCAAATCTTAAGAGAATATGGTCAAAAGGATCGAAAAAGACCGCAGCCGTTTCCGGCAAATCTTGCGTGGGCAGATCAAGAAAGAGCTGCGCAAATACATCACACGCGGTGAAATGATCGGCAAGAAGGGGAAAGATCTGGTCAGCATTCCCGTGCCGCAGATCAACATCCCGCGCTTTCGCTACACCGGCCGCAATACCGGCGGTGTCGGACAGGGCGACGGCGAGGTCGGCACGCCGATCGGCCGTGGCGATGACGGCGACGGCTCCGGCCAGGCGGGCGAAGCGCCGGGCGAGCACATTTTGGAAGTGGATTTGCCGATCGAAGAGCTCGCACAACTGCTGGGTGAGGAGCTGGAGCTGCCACATATTTCACCCAAAGGCAGAAAGAACATCGTCAGCGAAAAAGATCGCTACACCGGCATCAGCAAAAGCGGCCCGGAAACGCTGCGACATTTCAAGCGTACGTATAAGCAGGCGTTGAAACGCCAGCTCATCAGCGGTACTTACAATCCGGATAATCCATTGATCGTCCCCTATCGTGAGGACCGGCGCTATCGGACGTGGAAGACTTTGCAAATGCCGGAAGCGAGTGCGGTGATCATTTACATGATGGACGTGTCCGGCAGTATGGGCGACGAGCAAAAAGAAATCGTGCGCATTGAATCCTTTTGGATCGACACCTGGCTGCGCTACCAATACAAGAATCTGGAAACACGCTACGTCATTCATGACGCCGTCGCACGCGAGGTGGATCAGGAGACGTTTTATCATACGCGCGAAAGCGGTGGCACGATCATTTCTTCGGCGTATAAACTGGCTGCAAAAATCATCGCAGAAGATTATGACCCGGGCGATTGGAACATCTATTTGATGCATTTTTCCGACGGTGACAACTGGGGCGAGATCGACACCGATGAATGCATCAATATTCTCGAAAACCAATTGCTACCACTCGCCAATCTCTTCTGCTACGGCCAGGTCGAGAGCCCCTACGGCAGCGGCCAGTTTATCCGGGATTTGGAAGATTATTTTGAGAGCGAAGAGAAGCTGGTGTTGTCTGAAATACCAGACAAGGAATCGATTTACAAGTCGATTAAAGAGTTTTTGGGGAAAGGGAAGTAGTTGTTCGTTGAGGGTGGCTCGTAGATTGTTGATCGCAAGATCTCATCGACGAACTACAATCTACCATTCACCACCCACGAATTGCAGCAGATACAATGGGAAAATCGGATAACCATGAGCCTTACACCCGAGCTTTCCGCCATCAAAGACGAGATTCGCGGCTATGCCCGCGAATATGGCCTTGATTTTTTTGAGACCATTTTTGAAGTCATCGAATATGACGAGCTGAACGAGATCGCCAGCTTCGGCGGGTTTCCGACGCGCTATCCGCATTGGCGCTTCGGCATGGAGTACGAAGAGCTGGCGAAGAGTTATTCTTACGGCTTATCGAAGATTTATGAAATGGTGATCAACAACGATCCTTGTTACGCTTATTTGATGTGCTGCAACAATCTCGTCGATCAAAAGCTGGTGATGGCGCATGTGTACGGCCACTGCGATTTTTTCAAGAACAACCTCTGGTTCTCACCCACCAGCCGCAAAATGATGGACGAGATGGCGAACCACGCCACGCGTATCCGGCGTTACGTCGAGCAATTCGGCGAAGATCGCGTGGAGAACTTCATCGATGTTTGTCTGTCGCTGGAGAATCTCATCGATCCGCACCTGCCGTTCATGGGCAAGGAAAACGGCCAAGACGATCTGGTGGAAGCAGAGGCCGAGCCCAAGCCCTCGCGCTTCAAGAGCCCGAAGGACTATTTGGACGATTTTATCAACCCGCCGGAAATCCTGGCGGCGGAGAAGAAGAAGCAGGAAAAGAAGAACGGCGAGCGCCTGCGCAAATATCCTGAAAAATCGCAGCGCGACGTGCTGAAGTTTTTGATCGAAACTGCGCCGCTGGAAAAGTGGCAACGCGACGTTCTCGACATGGTGCGCGAAGAAGCATACTACTTCGCCCCGCAAGGCCAGACGAAAATCATGAACGAAGGTTGGGCCAGCTTTTGGCACTCTAAAATGATGACCGAGCGCATTCTCTCGGATTCGGAAGTGATCGACTACGCCGATCATCATTCAGGCACTTTATTCACGAGCCCGGGACGCTTGAATCCTTATAAGCTCGGCATCGAGCTGTTTCGCGACATCGAAGAGCGTTGGAACAAAGGCAAATTCGGCAAGGAATATGAAGAGTGTGATGATTACCTCACCAAGAAGCATTGGGACAAGCAAGCCGGACTCGGCCGGCAGAAAATTTTCGAAGTACGCAAACTGTACAATGACGTCACCTTTATTGACGCTTTCTTGACGCCGGAATTTTGTCGCGAGAATAGAATGTTTGTGTACAATTTCAACGAGCGCAACGGCTTCTATGAGATCTCCGATCGCGAATTCAAAGCGATCAAGCAGAAACTGCTGTTTCTGCTGACGAATCACGGCCAGCCCTTCATTTACGTCGAAGATGCCAACCACCGCAATCGGGGCGAGTTGTATTTGCGGCATCAGCACGAGGGCATCGACTTGAAGCTCGATGAAGCCCGCGACACGCTGCGCAATCTCTACACGGTCTGGAGCAGGCCGGTGAATCTGGAAACGATGGTGGATGAAAACAAAGTGCTGTTGGCTTTCGACGGCGCGGACCACAAGGAGACTGAAATCGACTAGATTTGTTGTTTCCGCAATAACCTGTGCGTTTTTTTCCTGTGCGATTCGGGCTAGAGTTTTTCGGTGCATGATTCTTATTCTGTCTATTCGGCGGGATCCGTTCAGGCCAGGCGCGGCCGCTGGATCTCGGGGTGGTTCCAGAAAATGGACAGAAATAAGCAGGGCTAGGTCTTTCCCTTTTTAAAGAGATAATAACCCTTCGTTACTCATTTTTATTCACAGAGGTGTTGGCCATGAACCTCGGAGAAAGAGCAGTCGAAGCGGTGAGAGCGCATGCTGTCACCGCGCGTACGCCATTCATCCACGAGGAAGTTGGCGACGATATTCACCTCACGATCGCAATTCAGGACCGCGACAAATACGGCGTGCTGGTGCGCGAGATTTCGTTGCGCCGCAGTGCTGGACGGGCTCTTCCCTCCGCCACGTTGCTGGCGGAGCAGGCGGCAGAAATTGAAAAACGCTTCACCTATTTGCTGGAAAATTTCCGTCTGATCGAGCTGGACCAAACCGGCGGCCGGGCGCAACTCCGCAGCGGCGCTCCGTATATTGAGGCCGGCACGCTTCATTATTATGAGATTATGCTGTCCGGTGGAAACACGCTGACCTTTGCGCGCTATCAAAGGCGCGGCAAAACGGGCGAACGTGAAATCGAGCCGTGTTATTTCACTGAACAGGTGCTGGCTCGTATTTGCGAAGATATCGTAGCAATTCTGTGACGGGGCGGGCGGGAAGTCCAGGCGCCATCATTTTGGTGTGAACGAACATTCAGGTCTCGCCTCCAGCAAAATGAATGGGGGATTTTTCGCTTGACAATCAGGCATTTTTTTTATATCATGCCATCGTTCTGAGGCCACCAAACTCCAATCAGACAGAAACTTACGTAATCTAAGGTGAGCGTGGTTCTGCATTTCCATACCGATGCGGATTCGCAAGTCAATTCATCCATCCGACGAATTAACTGGAGGTCCTAGGCTCATGGCACAATCGCTCAAAGCTAAAGTGGCGAAAAGTGTCGCACTGGGCATGCTCGCAGGGACGCTGGCACTGACGGCGTGCAGCAAGCATCCAAACGAAGAACAGTTGCGTGCACTGGAAGAAACGAAAAAGGCGGCGTTGGCAGCGGAAGATTTGCTGGCACAAAAACGGCGCGAACGTGACAATCTGCAACGGCAGCTCGATCAGAAGAAAGCCGAATTGCAGAAAGTGCAAAATGAAAAGACTGCCGTCACCGGACGGCTGGGCCAGTAGTGGCGCGGTAAAAACAGCAAGTCGTATTCCACGGATCAATCAACAACGGAATCTGAAAATGAAGCACCACTCATCCAACAGGCGGAGGGAAGTGATGAAGGTTTTCGAAAGAATTCGGCTGGCGCTGACGATCAGCCTGCTTGTGTTTGCCCTTGCCGCGCCTGCCTATGCGCAAGAAGAAAAGAAAATGTCCATGGACGAGTATAAACAGCAGCTCGCGGAATGGCAAAAGAGAGAGGCAGACGCGAAAGCAGCACTGACGGGCGTCGACGCGGAAATCGCCGCATTGAACACGCAACTGGGCGATCTCGATCAACAAATTGCAACGGAATGGGACAATATTTACAGCATGCTCGGCACCGATCGCGCCGGGGTCGAAGCTTACCGGAGCCAGCTCAAAGCCCTGGAATCCGAAGTCGACGGCTTGATGGCGTTGAGTCCGGAAGAGCTTTTCAAGCGACGCAAAGAGATCGATGATTTGCAGGCACGTCTCGATGAAATGAAGAAAAGCAAAATCGCGAATCTCACCGAAATGCAGGATGCCATCGCCGTGATCGAGGGCAAGATTACGCAATTGCGCGGTCGCATGCCGGCGGCGGTATACACAGAATACAATGTTGAAAAAGGCGATTATTTGTGGAGAATTTCAGGCAAACAAGACATCTATGCCGATCCGTATCAATGGATGCGTCTCTACTCCTACAATCGCGATCAAATCAAAGACCCGGATTTGATTTATCCCAATCAGACTTTCAAGGTTCAACGCGAGGTCGGGCCGGATGAATATCTCGTCGCGAAAGGCGATTCTTTCCGCAAGATTGCCGGTGCTTTGGCCGCGAGCGATCCGAGCATGTGGCGAAAAATATATGAAGCGAACAAGGACATCGTCGGTGACAATCCAAGCCGGCTCTATCCTTATACGGTTTTGCGCATCCCTCGATAAATTTGCTTGTATCAAAGTTTGAAGAAGCAGGCTACGAGTTTGGCAATGCCGTACTCGTAGCCTGCTTTTGTTTTTGGAGCAGTGCAAAAAATCCCATCATTCAAGTTTAACGAGCTAGCAGAGGTTTCACGGTTGGAGCAAGCGGCAATAGAGAGCAAAATCAGCCTGCGTGGGGTTGACAGATTGTTATTGCTGGGGCAAGGGGACCGCCATCTCAACGAAATTGCCAAACACTTTCAAGCACGCATCGTCGTGCGCGGCAGCGAGATCATTTTGCACGGCAGCGAGACTGAGCTCAAAAGCCTCGATCGCATTTTCACCGAATTGATTCTGATGCTGAACCGCAACGGGGAGCTTCGTCCGGCGGACGTCGAAACCGTGATTGAAGTGGTGAAGCGCGGTGAGGCGCCAACGCCGGGCGGCAACAATCACAACCATGAGCGCCCGGTCATCGTCTATACCAAACATGCTGCCATCAAACCCAAATCCGCGGGGCAAATGGAATTTTGGGTGGCCACGCAAAAAAACGACATCGCCTTCGCCATCGGGCCGGCGGGCACGGGAAAAACGTATTTGGCCGTGGCGATCGCCGTAGCACATTTGCGCGACCGCCAGCTCGATCGCATCGTGCTCACCCGGCCGGCGGTGGAAGCCGGCGAAAGCTTGGGGTTCTTGCCGGGCGATTTCAAAGAAAAAGTCGATCCTTATCTGCGCCCGCTGTACGATGCGCTCAATGACATGATTCCGGCGGAAAAGCTCAAGCGCTATCTCGAGACCCAGATCATCGAAATCGTGCCGCTGGCCTACATGCGCGGCCGCACGCTCAACAACGCCTTCGTGATTCTCGACGAGGCGCAAAATACCACGCCCGCGCAGATGAAAATGTTCCTCACGCGCCTGGGCGTCAATTCCAAGGCGATCATTACCGGCGACATCACGCAAGTCGATTTGCCCAGCACGGCGGAATCGGGTTTGGTGCAAATTCGCGAGATCTTGGCTGGTATCGAAGGTATCAGCTTCGTTTATCTCGATGATCGTGACGTGGTGCGGCACAAGTTGGTGCGGGATATCATCAAAGCATATGACATGCACCAGCGATGACTAGCAAAAATCCATTCGCGAAGAGATTGAGCCCCCGGTTTTACGCCGGATTGCGTTCCTTTGGAAATCTGCGTCTGCACGAGTGGCGTTGGCGCGAGCATCGCTGGCAGCTCACGCTGGGGGCGATCTTCGTTGCCTGCGCCCTGCTGCTCTTTCCGCGTGAACAGGCCTTTCGATTTTCCGACCTGCGCGAGGGGGATATTTATCTTGGCGAGCAAATCATCGCCCCCCTCACATTCTCCGTGAACAAAACCCCAGAGGAATACGAGCGCGACGTGCAGCTTGCGCGCGAGGCGGTTTATCCCGTATTCGTCCGCCGCGACAGCGTGGCGGAGCATCAGCTCGCCACCATGCAGAAATTCCTGGAAGAGATCGAGCGCATCTTGGAGACGCTGGCGCCGGACTCGCTCAATGCCCGTGCCTTGCAGGAGGTGTTTGCGGCCAACAAAGCAGTGATTTCGCAAGCCGGCATTGATTTGTTGTTGAACGGCTTCAAACGTCACAACAGTGCCGCCGTCTCCGGCGTAGCCACCCTCAAGGAATACCGCCACGAGCTGCTGCGCATTGCGCGTGATATTTATTCGATCGGCGTGCTGAATATCGAACGGTCGGTGTTGCCGGCTTACGTTCAAAAAGTTTCACTGCGCAACGGCGCAGATGAAATGGTTGAGCCGCTTGAAAATCTCCACAACCTGGCGACGCTTAACAATGCCGTGGTGCAGAAGCTGCGAGAAATCGCAGGTTTGAAAGAGCCCGCACTCGCGCTGGGTTATCAAATCCTGACCGCCTTTTTGCAGCCCAATCTTATCCATGATCCGCAGGACACGAATGCGCGTATCGCCGAGGCGGTAGCGCGCGTGCCGCTGGCGCGGGGCGCTGTACTGCAGAATGAGCGCATCATCGCCAGCCACGAAAAGATCACAGCCGAACGCTTGCAACGGCTGAAATCATTGGAAGCGGCGAAAGCCGAATTGAAAAGATCATCTGGGATTTGGGGGAGGATCATTCCGGAAGCCGGCCGCGCGTTGTTGGTAGCCTGGTCGCTCGGCATGATGGGATTGTATTTGTTCTACCGCCGCGATCAGCTTTACCATCAATTCTCGCGCCTGGTGTTGATCGCGCTGATCCTTTTTCTTGTTCTGTTTTTGGCCAGTTTGGCCGGGCGTTTCAATGTTTCCGAGTATTTGATTCCGCTGGCGATGGTGCCCATGCTGCTCACGGTCTTTTTCGATGCGCAGGTTGGCTTTGTCGGTGCCGTGGGCTTGGGCATGATGCTGGCCGGTTTGCGCGGTCCTGAGTTTTCGCTGGTGTTCACCGGAATGATCGCCGGAATTGCCAGTATCCTGGCCGTGCGCCGCGTACGCGCGCGCACGTGGATGTTGAAGGCGACGCTCTACCTTGCCGTCGCCTATCTCGTCAGCGCGCTGACCGTCGCCGCTCTGCATTATTCACCGTGGTCGCGGGTGCTTGAAGATCTCGCCTTCGGCTTGCTGAATGCGCTGATCTGCCCGATATTGACTTATGGCGTCATGGTCATTCTCGAATATGTATTCGATGTCACGACCGACGCCACACTTTTGGAGCTTTCCGATTTGAATCGGCCTTTGTTGCGCGAGCTGGCGTTGCGCGCACCCGGCACTTATTATCACAGCATTCTCGTGGGCACGCTGTCCGAAGCGGCCGCCGAAGCCATTGGCGCGAATTCCCTGCTCGCGCGCGTGGGGTCTTATTATCACGATCTCGGCAAAATCGAGAAGCCCGAGTACTTCGTCGAAAATCAGAAAGGCGGAAAAAACCCGCATGAAAAGCTCGCGCCCAGCATGAGCTGTCTGGTCATTATTAATCACGTCAAACGCGGCGTGGAAATCGCTGAAAGCAACGGCTTGCCGAAAGAATTGCGCGATTTCATCACGCAGCATCACGGCACCAATCTCGTGACTTTTTTTTATAACAAAGCCAAAGAACGCGGCGACGACGTCGACGAGGAGGATTCGAACTTTCGCTACCCCGGTCCCAAGCCGCAAACCAAAGAAACCGGCATCGTCATGCTCGCTGACGCGGTAGAAGCCACCACGCGAGCGTTTCGCGATCCCTCGGTGAGCCGCATTCGCAATATCGTCAATCAAATCGTTGCGGATCGCTTCACGTCCGGCCAGCTTGACGAATGCCCGCTCACGCTTCGTGATCTCAATCAAATCAAGCTCAGCTTCGAGCGGACAATTACGGGGATTTTTCACGGCCGCGTGCCCTATCCCGTGGAGCAGAAATCCGAGAGCAACAAAGAAAAACGCGGTGACTCTCAACCGGCCGCCATGGGCCGGGACTGGGAAGAAGACGATGCGTTCGGCGATGAAGCTTCGGCACATGCCTGAACAGAAACGAAAGCAGGTTGTGCCCAGCATTGGCTTGAGGAGGACTGCCTCCCAGCGCCCTTCACTGCGATTGCAGTGGCCGCGAACTTCAAGCGCCAAGCGCTTGTTGGCTGCCAAGGGCCGCCTGCAAAACATTTTGCAGCTATTATGGAAAGAGTATCGCCAGCCCGCCGCCGAGGTGGAAGTGAATTTCGTCGATGAGGTCACGATTTGCCGGCTGCATCAAGAATTTTTCGATGACGCTTCCCCGACGGATATAATTACGTTTGATTTGGGACTGGCGCCGGACGCAACCCGGCGGGCTGCGCTTTGCATTTGCGTCGAAGCCGCCTTGGGGCATGCCGCGCGATATCGGATTTCACCCGAGGTCGAGATCCAGAGGCTGGTGATACATGGCGTATTGCATTTGTTGGGCTACGATGATCAATCACCGGCGCAACGCCGGCGGATGAGACGGCGGGAACGTCAAGTCATGGCGCTGGTCGCAAACAAAGAATAATTCCGCCCCTGAGCTTTCACTTGACAAAATTTCAAAATTTTCCTACCATTGTCGACTTTTAACGAGGGCAAGATTTCTTTTGCCGCCTCCGCAGCTTTAAGCCACCAGTTCGCCACCGAGAGCACATCCGCGCGACGTTGCCTGATCGTTTCGAGGGCATTGGATTTCGATTTGTTCGGGTGCGAAATCATGCAAACGCTTACAAGAGGTTGATATGAATCAACTCCGACGTGATCCCATCACCGGTGTGTGGACGATCATGGTTCAAGATGGCAAAGATCTGAGCGAGTTGAAACCGGATCCAGCGCATCAAATCGTGCGCAAGCAACCGGGAGAAGTGTGCTCATATTGCCAGGGCCGCGAGAATGAGACGCCTTTGGAAATTTTTGCGATTCGCCCCGGCAGCTCCGGCCGGAATGAGGCCGGATGGAAAGTGCGGGTCGTGCCGGAAAAATTTCCAGTCTTGCAGATTCACGGCGAGATCAACAATCGTGCCGTCGGCATATACGACATGCATGACGGCATCGGCGCCCACGAGGTTGTTATCGAATGCCCAGATCACAATCGCAGTCTCTCCGAGCTTTCTGACGGGGAAATAGCCGAAGTGCTCACCGCCTATCGCGAGCGTATTCTGGATCTCAAGCGCGATACCCGTTTTCGCTATATTCTGGCGCACAAGAATTATCGCGACGGCAGCGATCCGCTGGCACGGCATGCGTATGGTCAAGTTCTGGCCACGCCGATTACGCCGCAACGGGTGCGCGACGAGCTGCTCAATGCCCAACAGTTTTTTTCGATCAAAGATCGCTGCATTTTCTGCGACGTCATCCGGCAGGAAGTAGACGACGCCCAACGTGTGATCGCGGAGAACGAAGTGTTTTTCGCGTTTTGCCCCTTTGCGGCACGTGCGCCGTTTGAAAGCTGGATTCTGCCCAAGCGTCACGAGACTTTTTTTGAATGGAACAATGAACTCCCGGCGCTCGCGAAGCTGTTGCGCCAGGTGCTGGTGAAGATCCGGGAGTGCATGGGTGATCCCAATTATGTGTTCGAAATTCACACGGGCCCCAACCTGACCGCCGGGCGCCAGCGCGGATATTGGAAAACCGTGGAGCGTGATTTCCATTGGCATATCGAAATCACCCCGCGTTTGCCCGGTTACTCGTCGTTTGAGATCGGCTTCGGCTTTCAAGTGAATTGGGTGCCGCCCGAGCGCTCTGCAGAATTGTTGCGCGCGATTTCGGCTTGAAAATGATGAGAATGGAAATGACTACGATGAGCATGACGTGGATGCTGGCTTTTTCCATATTGGCCTGTGGCGGCGAGGCCCCACGCGTCAAAGATGAATCCGCTTTCATTTTGCCGCAGGAAATGCATTTCAAAAGCCTGAAACAGTTGACGCGCGAAGGCGAGAACTCGGCGGAAGCGTATTTGAGTTTCGATGAAAAGCGGATCGTTTTTCAATCGACGCGCCCGCCTTTCGTCTGTGATCAAATCTTCACGATGAATGATGACGGTACAGACGCCAAGTTGGTCAGCACCGGCAAGGGCCGCACGACGTGCGGCTATTTTTTCGCGGATGGAAAGCACATTCTCTATTCCTCTACTCATCTGGGCGCAGATTCATGCCCGGCGCCGCCGAGCTTCACGCGCGGATACGTCTGGGCGGTCTATCCCAGTTACGATATTTTCATCGCCAGGGATGACGGCTCGGAGTTGCGCCAGCTCACGACCACCCCGCGTTATGACGCCGAAGCCACGATCTCACCGGACGGCAAGAACGTCGTCTTCACCTCACTGCGCGACGGCGATTTGGAATTATACAGCATGAACATCGATGGCAGTGGAGTACGCCGTTTGACGCACGAAGAGGGTTACGACGGCGGAGCCTTTTATTCCCCGGATGGCGCCATGATCGTCTATCGCGGCTATCATCCACAAACGCCAGAGGAATTGGCGGACTATCAGGAACTGCTTAAAGAAGATCTCGTGCGCCCGAGCAAGGTGGAGCTCTTTGTGATGAACGCCGACGGTTCCAACCGGCGCCAGATCACCAACAACGGCGCGGCGAACTTCGCGCCTTTTTTTCATCCCAACGGCAAGCAAATCATTTTCTGTTCCAACGTCAGCGACACCAGCAGCCCCCGCCGCCGTAATTTTGACCTGCATCTGATCAATATCGATGGCAGCGAGATGGAACAAGTCACTTTTCACGGTGAGTTCGATGGCTTCCCCATGTTCACCCGTGACGGAAAAAAGCTCGTGTTTTGCTCCAATCGTAACGCCGCCAAGCCCGGGCAAACAAATGTGTTCATAGCGGATTGGGTAGATTAGCCGCCGCTTCGTCAACAGGCGGACAAAAATCAAATTCCATTCCCTGCGCGGCGCGGGCCGCCCTCTTCGCGGCCGCCATGCCGTGCTGGCTGTTGAAAGGCATTCTTCTGAAGTTCCCGCTTTGATTTCCAGACTTCGGCCCTCCCGTTCCTTGACTTTTTGGCAAATCTTTTCTATTATTAATATCTTTTCGAGCGCAAGGCCGCCCAGCTAGGTTCCGATTTTTCTTGGGAGTCTGCCGTTTGGGAGAAGGTCCTTTTTGCACGACCAATTGATGCTGATGCCGGAAGGGATTTCTCATTGAAGGTCAAAACCGTCGCCAAAATCAAGCGAGCAATATCTTGAGCCGGGATTTTTACAACTATATCAATGGTCATTGGTGCGGTGCCGCAGGCAACAAGACGTTTGAGGATCGAAACCCGGCGAATTGGGACGAAGTGATTGGAAGAACGCCGGTCTCCACCAGCACCGATCTCGACTGCGCCGTCTCCGCCGCGCGACGGGCTTTTCAAGAATGGCGCTTGACACCAGCTCCGAAGCGCGGCGAAGTGATCAAACGCGCAGGAGACCTGCTCACGCAGCACAAGGAAGAAATCGCGCGCTTGATGACGCGCGAGATGGGCAAAATCCTGACCGAAACGCGCGGTGACGTGCAGGAGGGCATCGACACGGCCTACTACGCCGCGACTGAGGGGCGCCGGCTTTTCGGCCATACAGTTCCATCGGAATTGCCCGACAAGTTTTGCATGTCGATGCGCTTGCCCGTCGGCGTCGCCGGGATCATCACACCTTGGAATTTCCCGCTCGCCATTCCTACGTGGAAGATTTTTCCTGCCTTGGTCTGTGGCAACACCGTAGTGTTCAAGCCGGCGAGCGACACACCGGCCACGGCTACGCGCTTGGTGGAGATACTGCTCGAAGCGGGCTTGCCGGCAAACGCGATCCAACTCGTGCACGGCAACGGTCACGGCGTCGGTATGCCTTTGGTAGAGCATGACGGTATAGATTTGATTTCATTTACCGGCTCGACCGAAGCGGGCAAGCACATTTCCGCAGCGGCGTCGAAGACCTTGAAGCGCGTGTCGTTGGAATTGGGCGGCAAGAATGCGCAAATCGTGATGCCGGACGCTGATGTGGCGTTGGCGCTCGAGGGAGTGCTGTGGGGTGCGTTCGGCACAACGGGCCAACGTTGCACGGCGACCAGCCGTTTGATTCTGCACGAAGCCATTCATGACAAATTCCTCGGCATGCTCATCCAGCGCGCGGAAAAGCTGCGGCTCGGCAACGGCCTCGAAGCGGACACGGAGGTCGGGCCGTTGATCAATTTCGAGCAGCGCGGGCGCGTGGCGCGATACGTTCAAATCGCCAAGGAAGAAGGCGCGAAGCTGGAAACCGGCGGTGAGGCTGACACAACTGGCGAAAACCGAAAAGGAGCATTTTTCACGCCGACAGTTTTTAGCGCCGTTTCTCCAAAAATGCGCATTGCGCAGGAAGAAGTGTTCGGGCCGGTGCTGGCCGTTGTCAAAGTGCGCGATTTTGAAGAAGCCGTGCGCGTGTTGAATGATTCGAAATACGGGTTGAGCTCTTCCATTTATACACGCGAAGTCAATACCGCATTCGAAGCCATGCGCGACCTCCAAGCCGGCATCACATACATCAACGGGCCGACCATCGGGGCCGAAGCCCATTTGCCATTCGGCGGCGTGAAAGAAACCGGCAACGGCCATCGCGAAGGCGGCTGGCCGGTTTACGATTTCTTCAGCGAAATTAAAACCGTGTTCGTGGATTATTCCGGCAGACTGCAAAGGGCGCAGATCGATAATCGGTGATTGTTCAAACCCACAAAGGAAAAAGACAAATTGCAAGCGCGCAGAAGAATCATGAATCCCCAATCGCAGGGAGCACAAGGATCATGAAAGAAAAGAAGGCATCAGTCAATGGAATCGATTGGGACCTTGCGAATCATATGATGGAAAATGCCGTGCGCGAAGCCCAAAGAAAATATTCGCGCGTGTAACTTTGCCAGGGAAGCTTTACCTGGTCGCCACGCCCATCGGCAATCTGCAAGATATCACTTTGCGCGCGCTGGAAACGCTGCGCACCGTCGATTTGATTGCCGCCGAAGACACGCGCCGGGCGGCGATTCTTTTGGGGCGCTATGAGATTCGAAAGCCCATGGTCAGTTATCACAATTTCAACGAACGTACGGCGGCGCCGCGGCTGTTGGCGGAATTACTGAATGAAAAAAATATTGCTTTGATAACCGATGCCGGCTCGCCGGGAATCTCTGATCCGGCTTTTTATTTGGTGCGCGAAACGCTGGCACGCAAGATTGCAGTGGAAGCAATTCCCGGACCCACGGCTTTGATTCCCGCACTCACGCTCTCAGGATTGCCATGCCATCGCTTCATCTTTGAAGGCTTTCCTCCAGTTAAGAAGGGCCGCCAAACTTTCTTCCAGACACTCGCGCAAGAAGAGCGTACTATCGTATTGTACGAAGCCCCGTCCCGCGTCGTGCGGACACTCGAAGCGATCCTGCACCACTGGGGCGACCGGCGCGCGGCAATCGCACGCGAATTGACCAAATTGCACGAAGAGGTTCTGCGCGGGCCGATTTCGGAATTGCTCGTGCAATTATCGCAACGTACACTCAAAGGAGAATGTGTGATCGTAATTGCAGGACGGAGTGAGGATCAAAAGATCGAGCACCAAGCAGGAGAGAAAGAAAGCAGCAGGTGATTTTTGTACCTCCCCATGGTGCTGCCAAAAATTGAGGAAGGGTAACGTACCGTTATCATGGGTTCTGAAGTGGCTCTCAAAGTGAATCTTTTGCCGGACTGGCTCAAGAATTGGTATTTGAGCCTGATTACGCCGGTGGTGAACTATTTTATCGCCCACAAATTGAACCCGAATCATTTTACCACCGTGGGCTTCATTCTGAGCCTGATCACGGCATATGTATTCGCGAAAGGGTCGATTGCCCTGGCGGGCGCGCTGGTGCTGCTGGCGGGCACTTTCGACATCATCGATGGGCGTGTCGCACGCGCGACCAATCGCGTCACCAAGTTCGGCGCGTTGTATGATTCGACGCTCGATCGTTACTCCGAAGTGATTGTGTTTTTCGGCATTGCTTATCATTTCGTCGATCACGGCTTTCTTTGGCGCTCGGTCGCGGTTTCGATGGCATTGGGAGGCTCGATGATGGTGAGCTACGTGCGCGCGCGCGCCGAAGGGCTGAATTTCGAATGCAAAGTCGGCATTATGCAGCGACCCGAGAGGATCGTCCTGCTCGGGTTTGGAGCGATTGGCTCGCTTTTCTACGAATATGCTCTCGACGTCGCGATTTGGCTCATTGCCGTTTTTGCGAATTTTACTGCAATTCAAAGATTGTATCACGTGTGGGCGGTGGAGAACGGGCGCAAGCACGTGCCGCTCGAAGCGGCACAAAAGTAATTTCAGGATGATTATCACCAACTCGGATTTTGAAAACTAAATTTTCCTGCAGCTTCAGGAAAAGGAGGAGCACTTGTCGAAGCAATCTGTCAGTATCAAAAGCCCGAAAGGGAAATTGGGCATACTTGTACCCGGGATGGGAGCGGTGACGACGACGTTCATCGCGGGTGTGGAAGCGGTCCGGCGCGGCTTGGCACAGCCGTTCGGATCATTGACGCAAATGGGTACCGTGCGCCTGGGCAAGCGTACGGATAAACGCACGCCCCTGATCAAGGATTTCGTGCCGCTGGCCAATCTCGAAGATTTGGTTTTCGGCGGCTGGGACGTTTTTGAGGACGATTGTTATGTTGCCGCTAAAAAAGCCGGTGTGCTCGAGCAGACGCATTTGGATGCCGTCAAGGACGCATTGCAAGCGATCAAGCCATGGAAAGCGGTATTCGATCAAAATTACGTGAAGAAACTCTCCGGCACGCATGTCAAGCGCGGCAAGACAAAATGGGATCTTGCACAGATGTTACGCGAGGATATCGCGGCCTTCAAAGCCAAGAACAACCTCGATCGCATGGTCATGATCTGGTGCGGCAGCACGGAAATTTTTTTGCAGCCTGAAGCTGTGCACCAAACCGTCGCCTCGTTCGAAAAGGGCTTGCACGAAAATCATCCCGGCATTGCGCCGAGCATGATCTATGCTTATGCCGCGTTGCAGGAGGGCATCCCGTTCGCCAATGGCGCGCCCAATTTGACCGTGGACGTTCCGGCGATGATGGAACTCGCCCAAGATACGCAAGCGCCGCTCGCGGGCAAAGATTACAAGACCGGCCAGACCTGGATGAAAACCGTGGTCGCCCCCGGTCTCAAGGCACGAATGCTCGGACTCTCCGGATGGTTCTCGACGAACATTCTCGGCAATCGTGACGGAGAAGTGCTGGACGATCCTGAGTCTTTCAAGACAAAGGAAGAGAGCAAGCTTTCAGTGCTCGAATACATTTTGCAACCCGAGCTCTATCCCTCTTTGTATCAGGGCTTTCATCACAAAGTGCGGATCAACTACTATCCCCCGCGGGGCGACAACAAGGAAGGCTGGGACAATATCGATATCTTCGGCTGGATGGGCTATCCCATGCAGATCAAGATTGATTTTCTGTGTCGCGATAGTATCTTGGCCGCACCGATCGCGCTCGACGTCGTACTGTTCCTGGATTTGGCCAAGCGCGCAAACATGAAGGGAGTGCAAGAATGGCTCTCGTTCTATTTCAAGAGCCCAATGACGGCGCCCGGCTTGTATCCCGAGCACGACCTATTTATCCAGCTCATGAAATTGAAAAACACGCTGCGCCATCTCCGCGGCGAAGAGTTGATCACGCACCTGGGCTTGGAGTATTACGACTGAGCGCGCCGGTAGCGTTCTTCGTATCATGCGTGTGAGATCGAGAGATAAAAATCAGTCGCAAGCCGACGCCAAACTACCTTCGCCTTCGGAGCCTTCATCAGGACCGATAGGGGAGGAGATGTCTACGACCAACGGCCGCGTAAGCGGCGGGCAGCTTTCACCGCTGAAAAGCATCTTGCTGACCTCATTGCCGGCGGTGGTGGATTTGTCCTCACAGACGATCATGTGGACGGTCGAATCGATCTTGATCGGCCGTTTGAGCGCGGCGGCGTTCGCTGGCGTGGGCATGGCGCTGCAAATCGTGGTGGCAATGCTCACGCTGCTCCTTACGTTCATCGTGGGGGCGTCGCTGATTATCAACCGCAGCCTCGGCGCGGGCGACAAATACGAAGCGAATCACATCTTCGCCCAGACCATGATGCTCGGCATCTGCATGGCGATTCTGCTGGGCCTGTTTTGGTTTTTTGGTGCCACGAATCTTTTTAAGCTGATCAAAGAAGGTGGCACAGCGGCGGAACACGCGGGCGTGATCTACTTGCGCACGCTCGCGGTGTTCGCTCCGCTTTTTGTCACCAATTTCATCGCCCTGGGGGTCGTGCGCAGCGTCGGCGACACGAAGTACTCCATGATGATCAATGTCGGTATCAACGCTTTGAATCTGTTGCTGGCGCCGTTGCTGATTTTCGGTCATTTTGGGTTGCCACGCATGCAAGTGCAGGGCGCCGCCTTGGCAGCTGGAATCGCTCACACATGCGGTTTTTGCGCGACGTTGTATCTATTGCGCAGCGGCAAAACTGCGCTCATGCTTTCTTTTCGCGAATTGGCGCAGCCAAACTGGGAGACGTTCAAGCGCTTGTTCAAGGCGGGATTGCCCACGACGGTTGAACAATTGGTGTGGGCCTTCGGCCAATTGGTGGTCACCAGCTACGTCGCCTTGCTCGGCGTGGTCGTGCTCGCAGCGCACCAGGTGTTCATGCGCATTCAAGCGGTGCTGTCGATGATCTATATGGGGTTCGGCATGAGCGCGATGACCCTGATGGGAAAAAACCTCGGTGCCGACAGGCGCAATCTGGCGGAGAAAACCGCGGAGATTTCCGGCTGGGTGATATATGCATTCGTGATGGCAGTCGTCGCCCTGCTTGCGGGTTTTTCCGGCGCCATCTTGAAGGTTTTTTCGACGGATCAGGATGTGATTAGAGTCGGCGCATTCGCCATGTATTTTTTTGCGTTCACGCAGGTGCCGAAAGCCGTCAATAACGTGTTGATGGGAAATCTGCGCGGCGCGGGCGATTTGCAGTGGTTGATGTGGCTGAGCATGGCCGGCGTCGTGGTATTTCATGTGAGCTTGAATTGGGTGGTGGTATTCTTGTTCAAATGGCCAATCGTGTGGTCACTCGTCGGCGTTTGGCTGGTGCATATGCTGGATGAAACCGCGCGCCTGGCGGCAAATTATTGGCGTTTTCGCAGAGGTAAATGGAAATATCAAACCGTGTGAAAGAAGATACTGTCGAAGCGCGGGCTTTGCCTTTGATTGATCCACGCGGCAGTGGCACTTTTATTTCTTTTGAAGGCATCGATTTTTCCGGCAAGAGCGAACAATGCCGCCTTTTGGTCGCGCGCTTGCGTGCCGCCGGTTATGATCATGTCGAGCCGGTGCGCGAGCCGGGCGGCGTGAAAATTGCCGAAGCCATTCGCCGTATTTTATTGGACCATCGCAATGCCGAGATGAATGCGCGCACCGAGCTGTTACTCTACTCTTCCGCGCGAGCACAAATCACCTCCGAAAAAATTATGCCCGCGTTGCAGGCCGGTAAAATCGTCGTCGCTGACCGCTACGTCGATTCCGCGACCGTCTACCAAGGCTTCGGCCGTAGGCTTGATCTGGAGTTGGTGGCTGCCGTCAATCGCTTTGCCACCTTTGCGTTGCTCCCCCATCTCACTCTGCTGATCGACGTGCCCTGGAGCATAGCGCAAGAGCGCCAGCGGCGTGCGAACCTTCCCAAGGACCGCCTTGAGCGCGAGCAGCCGGAATTCTATGAGGGCGTGCGCGCGGCATATTTGCGGGTCGCGGAGCAAGAGCCGCAACGTTTCGTGATCATCGATGGCGCACCCGAGGTGGAGGCTGTGGCTGCGCGTGTGAACCAGGCTGTGCGGCAAAGGCTGGAACTAAGTATTTGACAGTGCACGAATTTGATAGTTTACTACCTTTTTTGTCTTGCATGTCATTCTGCAGGAATTAGCCTGTTGCGTGGAAACGCAATTCCTGAGCAACCATGTGCAAAGTCGATGGGTGTTAAGTTCAATGAATTGGGCTGGAAGCCAAAGTTTTCGCCCAGTTTGAATAGAGTTAAGCCTTTGGATGTCAGAAGCACAGTTTATGAGACTAAAGCTTTTCAAATATCTCGACTTTGCGATCATGCTTCTGGCTTTGGTTTGGTTAGCCCGCACACCAGACTGGGAACCGCTCATTGCTTTTTTTGTAGCACTCGGTGCTTTTATTGCGAGTGATTTAGCAATCGAATCTCGGTATATTGCTTATCACAAGCAATTAATGCAAGATAACAGCAACAAGAAGTCTCAAAAGAGCAAAGTATCAAGCATTGCATACGATGCACCAAATGATAATACGCATCGCAAAACCCATGGGTTAGTAGACAGCTCAAAAGAAACAATCATACTAGATTTACAAAATGAAAACCGAAGGCTTCATGCTAGAATAAACAAGCTCACTTCGCTTCGCACTCGTATTTGGGCTCTCCTGAATCATTCTAATGGAGTGTCTATTAGCTTCATTCTTGAAGAGCTTCGCATGACCAATGATGTTGAAGCACGCAACGAAGTAACAAGCCTAATCGGAATGTTGATAGAGGAAGGGAAAATCTACCGGCATCCATATCTTGATGGGCATTATAGTGTAAAGAAGTAAGGCACCAAACTAGAGATGAAAACAGTAAATGAAAATCCGCAATAATTTCCAGAACCGAAGGATTCAGTTGCCAACCTTCAGGCAGAAGCTCAATTAAAGGAGACCAGCATGGCTTGGAATAAGAGAACTGGAACCGTCGCCGTTTTTGCCGCCGCACTGCTGACCGTCGCGGGCTGGGCGTTGCATTGGGGCGTGGGCGTCAGCGCCGATTATGTGCAGGAGATTCGCAAAAATATCGAAATCTTCGGCTTGGTTTATCAGGAGATTTCGAAGAAATACGTGCAGCCCGTCGATCCCGATCGATTCATGAAGGCCGGCATCAATGGCATGCTCGAGACGCTCGACCCTTACACGGTGTTGATCGAGCAGGAAGCGAACTCGCATTTGCAGATCATCACCACCGGGAAATACGGCGGCCTGGGCATGAAGATCGGTCTGCGCGACGGCATGCCTACCGTCGTCGAGCAACCGTTTGAAGATGACCCGGCGGGCAAAGCCGGCATTCGCGAGGGCGATCGCATCGTCGAAGTCAATGGCGAAAGCACCAAGAAGCTTTCTATCAACGACGTCGCTGCGAAATTGCGCGGCGAAATCGGGTCCGCGGTGACGATCAAAATTGAGCGCGAAGGCGAGCTCGAGCCCATGGAATTTCGCCTTATTCGCGCGGAAATCACCGTGCTCGACGTTTCGTATTCCGGCATCGTGACAGACGGGGTGGGTTACGTCAAGCTCTCCGGCTTTTCAAAAAACGCCGGTTACGAAATTCAACAAGCTGTGCGCGACCTGAAAAGCAAAGGCGCGACCAGCTTGATTCTGGATTTGCGGAGCAATCCCGGCGGCTTGCTGGATGCGGCCGTTTCGGTTGCCGAGAATTTCGTGAAAAAAGGCGATCTCGTGGTTGCCACTAAAGGCCGCGTGGAAGGCAGCGCCAAGGAATATCTTTCGGAAAAGGAGCCAGTGGCGGGCACGCTACCGCTGGTGGTGTTGGTGAATGAGTTCAGCGCTTCCGCTTCGGAAATCGTGGCAGGGGCGATTCAAGATTTGGACCGCGGTGTCATTGTCGGCGCGCCGACCTTCGGTAAAGGCCTGGTGCAAACCGTGGTGCCCATCACGCGCGATGCCGCCCTTAAAATCACCACCGCAAAATATTACACTCCCAGCGGCCGCTTGATTCAGCGCCCGGACCGCTTGCCGCATGCGAACGGCAACGCGATCATCGCGACAGAGGGTGAAGAGGAAAGCGAAGAAATGGACGGTCACGCCGCCCCACAACGCGAAGCGGCTACGAGCAGTCTGAGCGAAGACAGCACTACGGTTTATCGTACGCGCGGCGGCCGTGAAGTGCACGGCGGCGGTGGTATCCGGCCGGATCTGCGCCTGGATAGCCCGCGCCTGTCGCGTTATGAAGATCGTTTGCTGCGCAAGTCCATGATGTTTCAGTTTGCCTTGATTTATGCGCATCAGCATCCCAATCTCCCGCGTGATTTCAAGGTCGATGAAACGCTGATGAGTGAATTCAGAAAATTCGTGGAGGAGAAACACTTCTCCTATGTTTCGGAAAGCGAAGAGGCGTTGACCGGGTTGAAAAATATCGCGAAAGAGGAGGGGTACCTCGATAAATTGACGAACGAAATCTCCGCGCTTGAACAGGCGTTGTTGGCGGAAAAGACGGATGATTTCGCACGCAGCCACAATTTCATCGCACGCGAGCTCAGGAAGGAAATTGCGGCGAAATTGTTTGGTACCCGTGCGCGCGTGGAAGCGACGTTGAATGACGATCCGGTATTTAATGAAGCTTTGAACGTGCTGCGCGATCACGCGCAGTACAATGGGATTCTTGCGGTGGCAACGAAAAAGTAGGCTATCTTCGCTGGAGAGGGCCGATCACCCATGCCGGTCGAAATCGCGACACCGGCATGAGAAATCACAAACCAAAATGCTCGCAGAGCACCTTAGAAGTGCGCGCAAGCAGAATCCGATAACTGGAGGACGTCAACGATGGCAGTAGCCAAATTGAAGAAAAGAACTGGATCGCATGAGAAAACGAATGGCAAAACGAAGCTTTCGAAGAAATCCAGCCTGAAGAAAGTTGCGGCAGCGCGCAATGGCCGTGCGCAGGAGAAATACGTGTACGTATTCGGCGGCGGCAAGGGTGAAGGCGAAGCCGGCATGAAGAACCTGCTCGGCGGCAAAGGCGCCAATCTTGCGGAGATGGCGTCTCTGGGATTACCCGTGCCCGCGGGATTCACGGTGACAACCGAAGTCTGCACTGCGTTTTATGAAAACAAACGTAAATATCCCAGGGGCCTGGCGCAGCAAGTTGAGCGCGCGCTGCGGTACATTGAAAAAATCATGGGCGCGGCATTTGGCAGCAAGAAAAATCCGTTGCTGGTGTCCGTGCGCTCCGGCGCGCGCGTGTCGATGCCCGGCATGATGGATACCGTGCTGAATCTCGGCTTGAACGACGAGACCGTGCAAGGCCTGATTGAAAAAACGGGCAACGAGCGTTTTGCATACGATTGCTATCGCCGCTTCGTGCAGATGTACGGCGACGTCGTGCTTGGCCTCAAGCCGGTACACAAGGACGAGATTGATCCCTTCGAAGAGATCCTCGAAAGGAAAAAACATCACGCCGGCGTAAAGTTTGACAACGAGCTGACTGCCGCACAGCTCAAAGAATTGGTGGCGAAGTTCAAGGCCGCGATTAAAGAACGCACCGGGCATGATTTTCCCGAAGAGGCCATGACGCAGCTCTGGGGCGCAGTCGGGGCGGTGTTCGGCTCGTGGATGAACGAACGCGCGATCGCCTATCGCAAATTGTACGATATTCCGGAAGATTGGGGCACCGCGGTGAACGTGCAAGCCATGGTCTTCGGCAACATGGGCAATGACAGCGGCACGGGCGTGGCATTCACGCGCGATCCCTCGACGGGTGAGAACGTTTTTTATGGCGAATATCTGATCAACGCGCAAGGTGAAGACGTGGTCGCCGGCACTCGGACGCCGGAGCCGATTTCGCGTTTGGCGGAGGAAATGCCGAGCGTCTACAAGCAATTGCTGGCGATCCGGCAGAAACTCGAGCGCCATTATAAAGACATGCAGGACGTCGAATTTACCGTGCAGAACGGCAAGCTGTGGATGCTGCAAACGCGCAACGGTAAACGCACCGGCTTCGCGGCATTCAAGATCGCGCACGACCTGGTGAAAGAAAAGTTCATCAAAAAAGAGGAAGCGTTGCGCCGTCTCGACCCGAAAGCATTGAATCAGCTTTTGCGCCCGGTGTTCGACGCCAAAGAAAAAGAAGAGGCGGTGGCGCATGGCCGCGTGCTCGCGAAGGGCTTAAACGCCGGCCCCGGCGCAGCCAGCGGCCGCATCGTGTTCAACGCGCCGGACGCGGTGGAATGGAAAAAACGCGGCGAGCAGGTGATTTTGGTGCGCATCGAAACCTCGCCGGAAGACATCAAAGGCATGGATGCTTCTGAAGGCATTCTCACCGCGCTCGGCGGCATGACTTCGCATGCGGCGCTCGTCGCGCGGCAGATGGGGAAGGTGTGCGTAGCGGGCTGCAGCGCCTTGGAGGTCAACTATAAGGCGCGCGCGATGACCGTGAAAGGCCGGACGCTGCGTGAAGGCGACTGGCTTTCCATCGACGGCACCACCGGCGAAGTCATCCAGGGCCAATTGAACACCAAGCCGCCGGAAATCTTGCAGGTTTTGATCGATAAGACCATGACCGCACAGGATTCCGCAGTCTTCCAGATTTATGACACGATCATGCAGTGGGCGGACAGTGTACGCACGCTCGACATCCGCACCAATGCCGATCAACCCGATCAAGCGGCGAATGCGATGGCATTTGGTGCAGAGGGCATCGGACTGTGCCGCACCGAGCACATGTTCTTTGGCGGCGACCGCATTGACGCCGTGCGTGAGATGATTCTCGCCGACGATAAGGCCGGCCGCCAGCGCGCGCTCGACAAGCTGCTGCCGATGCAACGCCAGGATTTCATTGGCATCTTCGAGGCCATGAACGGTTATCCCGTCACTATTCGTACGCTGGATCCGCCGTTGCACGAATTCCTGCCGCACAGCGAACGCGAGCAGGCTGATCTGGCCGTGAAGATCGGCTTGCCGGTGGAGAAGATCAAATCCAAAGTCGAAGCACTGCACGAATTCAACCCGATGCTCGGCCATCGCGGCTGCCGCTTGGGCGTGGTGTATCCGGAAATCACCGCGATGCAAGCCCGGGCGATTTTTGAGGCAGCATGCGAAGTCGTCAGAGCCGGGAAGACGGTCCTCCCCGAAGTAATGATTCCTTTGGTGGGTCACGTGAACGAGTTGAAGCTGCAAGCCCGCGTGGTGCGCGAAGCAGCAGCCCAGGTCTTTTCAGAAAAGGGGATGAAAGTCGAATATCTCGTCGGCACCATGATCGAATTGCCGCGCGCGGCGGTGGTGGCGGATCAGATCGCCCAAGAGGCGGAATTCTTCAGCTTCGGCACGAACGATTTGACCCAAACCACGTTCGGTCTCTCGCGAGACGACGCCGGACGTTTTCTGCCGTATTACGTCGAACATGAGATTCTGGACGGCGACCCGTTCGACACGATCGATCAAGAAGGCGTGGGCCGTTTGATGCAATGGGGCGTGGAGCGTGGTCGCGCCACGCGGCCGAAATTGAAAGTTGGGATCTGCGGCGAGCACGGCGGCGATCCCGCGACGGTGAAATTCTGCCACAAAATCGGCCTGAACTACGTGAGCTGCTCTCCCTTCCGCGTGCCCATTGCGCGATTAGCGGCGGCGCAGGCGGTTCTGGAGGAAGCAGAGAAGGATTGAGGGCGTGGAGCGAGGATAGTAGATGGTGGATGGAAGATAGTGGATCGTGGGGTGGGTTTCGCGGGGAACCGGCCACCATCAACAATCCACGAGCTACAATTTGCAAAATATAGCTCGCCCATCGTTGCGGCGCCAAGCAACGGTGGGCGATTTTGTTTTCGCTTGCCGCGCAATGAATTTGTGGTTATCTTGATCGTGAAAAACTATGGTGATCTTCTCAGATTTCGATGGTACCATCGCGCAAAACGACGTCGGTGATTTGCTGTTTCAAACTTTCGGCGATGTGCCAGCTTGCGCAGGGGCGGTGCAGGCATGGCTGGACAACAAGATTTCTTCGCGCACCTGTTTGCAACGCGAAGCGGAAACCGCGCGGGTAACGCAACAACAACTCGACGAATTCTGCGACACGCAACCGCTTGCAAAAGGATTTATTGAGTTCGAAAAGTATTGCCGCCAGAAAGACTGGCGGCTTTATGTTCTCAGCGACGGGCTCGATTATTACATTCGACGGATTTTAAGCCGTTATGATCTCGAGTTGCCCGTCTTCAGCAACGTATTGAAGTTTTTGCCACCCGAAAGCGGTACGATTCCGGATCGCATCGCCGTTGAATTTCCGTTTTTCGAATATTCCTGTGGCCGGTGCGGCAATTGCAAAAGTTATCATGTACGCCGCCTGGCCAGACCGAATCAAAAGAGCGTGTACATCGGCGATGGATTCTCCGATCGGTGTGGCGCGCAAGCAGCGGATATGATCTGCGCCAAAGGTGATCTGGCAGCATGGTGCATTTCGAACCGGATGCCATATTTTCCGTTTGGAGATTTTGAGGCAATAGCGTGCCATCTCAGCTCATGAGTCTTCGCGATCACAAGATTCTGAAAAGCGTTGGTGATTGCGCCGACGAACTGCACGCGGAAGTTTACGCCGTTGGCGGGTTCGTACGCGATTTTTTTTTGCAGCGCGCCGACCAACGCCATGAACTCGATTTTGTTGTCGTCGGCGACGGCATTGCTTTCGCGCAGGCGTTCGCGCGGCACTTGCGTTTGCCCAAACCGGTGGTTTATCCCAAGTTCGGCACTGCGATGCTGAAATGGGACGATCATCAGCTTGAATTCGTGGGCGCGCGCAAAGAAAGTTATCGCAGCGAATCGCGCAAGCCGGAGGTCGAGGCTGCGGACCTGGCCACGGACCTGGCGCGCCGCGATTTTACCATGAATGCCATGGCTGTCGCGTTATGCCGGGCGGAGTTCGGAAAGTTGGTCGATCCCTTCCACGGCCAGAAAGACTTACAGGCCCGCCTCCTGCGTACGCCCTTGGAACCAGCGGCGACGTTCAATGACGATCCGCTGCGGATCATGCGCGCGATTCGTTTTGCCACCCAATTGCAATTCGAGATCGAGCGGGAAACGTTTTCAGCCATGGAGATGATGCGCGAGCGCTTGCGTATCATCTCACAGGAAAGAAACACCGACGAGCTTCTGAAAATCATCGCTGCGCCCAAGCCTTCCTATGCCTTTGAATTGATGGCCAAATGCGGCGTGCTGGACATCATTCTTCCCGAAATCGCCGCGCTCAAAGGCGTGGATGAATACGAGGGCTACCAGCACAAAGACGTATTCAATCATACGTTGATGGTGCTGGATAATCTCGCCGAAGTTTCCGGCAAAATTGCACTGCGGCTGGTGGCTTTATATCATGACGTTGCCAAGCCGCGCACCAAGGAATTCAAGCCGGGCAAGGGATGGACGTTTCACGGTCACGAGGAAGTGGGGGCGCGAATGATTCCCAACATTTTCCGCCGGCTGAAATTGCCGCAGGATTGGGCGAAATTTGTGCAGAAGCTCACGCGTCTGCACTTGCGCCCGATCGCCCTCACCGAAGAGGAATGCACGGATTCAGCCTACCGCCGGTTGCTTTTTCAAGCCGGAGAGGACTTGGAAGATTTGTTGACGTTTTGCCGTTGTGACATCACGTCCGGCAACGTCAAGCGCCGGCAACGCCATTTGGCGAATTTTGATTTCGTAGTGCGCCGCCTGCGAGAGGTGGAAGAAAAGGACCGCATGCGCGCATTTCAGTCGCCCGTGCGCGGCGACGAAATCATGGCGCTGTGTAACCTGACTCCCGGTCCTTTGATCGGCAAGCTCAAGGCCGCGATTGAAGAAGCGATACTTGACGGTGTCATTCCCAATGAAGTGGAGGCGGCGCGTGCGTACCTAACCTCGATCAAGGATCACATCATTCAGTCGCATCGTTTGGCTTTGGACGAGGGAAGACGCGACTAAGGAGAAAGGGAGCTCGAATTGGAATTCGAAAAATATATTCAACAACAGCGGTTTGCAAACAGGAACAAACGCTCCTGCAGACGAATTCCGCTGCCTTGGTGAACATGAGATTAGCTTGTAGCTATGAAGTTTAACGGCTATTAAGAAACTTTTGTCGTAATCATTCGTCTTATTTTACAATCTTTAACTCATTTCGGAGGAAGGAAGATGGAAACCGCGAATAGTAGCACCGTTGCCCTGCCACAATCGCAGAATTTGATCAATCGTATCATTGGAATCTTCACTTCGCCACGCGCGACAATGGATGATATTGTGGCGCGACCTTCGTGGCTTGTGCCATTGGTCATCACCGTCATTGCCGTGGGTATATCCAGCTATCTGCTGAAAGAGTTGATCGTGGATCAAGCACTGGAAGAAATGGCCCGGGACGGCAAAGTGACGCAAGAACAAATGGACGCGGCCGTCCCCTGGATCGAAAAGAGCGTACTGATCCTGCCCTTGATTTTCATGCCCATTATGTCCCTCCTGCTTGCCGGCGTTTTTATGTTCGTCGGCAACGTCATCCTTGGCGGCGAGGCCAGATTTAAGACCGCTTTTTCAGTCATCTGTTGGAGCGGCATCATACTCCTGCTAAGCTCGATTGTGAATATTCCGCTCATGCTGTCGCGCGGCGACATGGCCAGCCCTACGAGCCTGGCTTTTTTGGCCGGAGATGACAAAGGGTCCCCTATGTTCTTTCTGTTTTCGCAATTGGATTTGTTCTATTTTTGGTGGGTGGCGATCATGGGCATCGGCTTCGCCGCCGCTTACAAATTCGCGAATCAAAAAGGCATCATCACCGCTTTCGCGTGCTGGGCGGTTTTTATCGCTTTGGGCATGGGATTGAAGGCCATCTTCTGATCAATCCTTTAAAGGAGCAAAGTCGTGAAGAAATTTTTTCCGTTTTTGATTGTCATGCTGGTGCTACTGCCGTCGAGGGAGTCAGCGTTGGCGCAAGATGGCCAACCGCTGACGATTAAAGAATGCATTCAGCTCGCGTTGCAGCACAATTCCACTTTGCTCAACGCCGAGCGCCGCAGGCGCGTTGCAGGCACCCAGGTGACCATGGCGCGTTCGGGCATTTTGCCAACCCTCGATCTGTCGCTCTCCAGTGCGCGATCGCAACAAGGCGAGCGCGATGTTCAAGAAAACGTGTTGGTGGGTTTTGATGCCGATAGCAACGCCATTTTTGAGCGCCGGTCGGTCGTGCAAAACGGCTACAGCACCAATTTCCATTCCAGCCGGCTCGATTTCAACCTGCCGATTTTTGACTTTGGCGCCAATTGGAACCGCGTTCGCCAGGCCAGTGCCGCAGAAGAAAGCAGCAGCAAAAGTTACGAATCGGCCGCTCAAAACACGATCCTGTTGGTCTATCAACGCTATTTGGGTTATCTGAAGGAGCGGCAGCTCCTGTCGGTAAATGAAGAAGCGGCAAAATCGAGCGAAGAACAGCTCAAACGCACAGAGAGCATGTATGAAATCGGCTCGGTGGCGCAGGGTGATGTATTCCGCGCGCGCACGACCCACGGTAACGATCGCATCAATCTGATCACCCAGCAAAATCAGGTCACCAACGCCCGTGATCTTTTGAACGTGGTGATGGGCAGGCAGGCCGGCACCGAGATCAACATCGTTGATATCGAGGAAGTTCCTGCTTTTCGTGAATACACTTTGGATGAAGTCGTCAACGTGACGGCGGAACAAAACCCGGAACTGCTGAGCGTGCGCTATGAGATGCGTCGCGCTGAATTCGGCAAAGGCATCGCGCGTACGAGTTTTCTGCCCAGCTTCGGCGTGAATGCGAGCTATGCCCGCAACCACAACGAGGCCCAGCTGGTTTATGGGGATTTCAGCAAGAACTGGTCGGGATCGATCGGCGTGGGTG
Organism: bacterium; assembly: GCA_050732395.1. Lineage (GTDB taxonomy): Bacteria > Zhuqueibacterota > Zhuqueibacteria > Zhuqueibacterales > Zhuqueibacteraceae > JBIOXB01. The sequence goes on along the minus strand of JBOHQX010000041.1, from coordinate 34,245 downwards.
TACGCTGGAATCTGTTCAATGGTTTTTCCGACCGCGCTGAAGTGGAACGGCAAACGCTTCTTTATCGCATTGCCGAAGAAGAGTATTCCGACCGATTGCGCACACTGCGGCAGGAGGCGGAACAGGCACTGTTGGCGCTGCGCGCGTGGAAAGAAATCACTGCCATCAACAGCGACAACCTGGTTTCTGCACAGGAAGATTTGCGGTTGGCGCAGGAACGCTATCGTGTCGGTGCAGGCACGCTGCTGGACATCATCAACGCGCAAGCCAATTTGACCCGCGCGCGCTCAACTTTCATTCGCGCCAAATACGACAGCATGATTGCGTATGCGCAATTGCATGCCACGATGGGAGTGTTGCAAGAATAGTAGAAAGAAGCTCTAGGTCGTATTTACACGTTACACGTTACACGTGTAATGTGTAACGTGTAATGTGTAAATTCATCCAATGATGTGCTGATACCAGAATCATCGAAAGACCAAAATCATGCTCATTGACGTGCGCGAATTGGTGAAAACCTATGAAATCGGCGAGATTCAAGTCAAGGCATTGGGTGGCGTAAATGTGCATATCGACGAAAATGAATACGTCGCCATCATGGGTCCGTCCGGCTCCGGCAAGTCAACGCTGATGAACATTCTCGGCTGCCTGGACACTCCCACCAGCGGTGAATATCAATTCGGCGGTGAATTGGTGAGCAAGATGAACGACGACCAGCTCGCGGAGATTCGCAATCGCAGAATCGGGTTCGTGTTTCAAACCTTCAATCTTCTGCCGCGTGCGAACGCCTTGCACAACGTCGAATTGCCGTTGATTTACGCCGGCCTGCCGGCTGTGAAACGCCGTGAGCAAGCCAAATATGCGCTCGAGCGCGTCGGTCTCGGGGACCGCATGCATCACAAACCCAATGAGCTCTCCGGCGGCCAGCGCCAGCGCGTAGCCATCGCGCGCGCGCTGGTTAATAATCCCTCGATCATTCTTGCCGATGAACCGACCGGGAACTTGGACAGCAAAACTGGCGAAGAGATCATGGCGATTCTCGGCGAGCTGAATCATCAAGGCAATACCATCATTCTGGTCACGCACGATGAGCAAATTGCGAGTCATGCGCGTCGTATTGTGCGCCTGCGTGATGGATTGATTGAAGAAGATCGGTTGTTGCAGCGACGGAATTGAGCTCTTTTTTCGTTTCTCCTGCCTACTCATATTCGTACTCCTACTCATACTCTTACTCGCTTTTAGGGATATCAGAAGCGATTATGAGTAAGAGTATGAGTAAGAGTATGAGTAAGAGCAGGAGTAGGTAACCCTCCATATCATCGTCTCACCTTTTCTGCGATGCCAGGTCCAGCTGCCAATTTCAACTAATGTGCCGCTGAGCCGCCCTCCGCGCCTCACTTTTCTGCAATTTCTTTAAACCAAGCAAACGCACTCGTAAGTACTGCATGTATTTTATTTCACAGGACGCGGTTCTTGCGACCTTCGCCGATCCTTGCTCAAAAAGAGGTCATAGAGATGTGCGAGTCGCCGGCAGGATGAAGTTTTTGTCATTTTACATGGATGGTTAAGCAGGCGATGAAAACGACCTTTCGCTCATGCCTTGTGTTCATTGTCATCACCGCGGTGTGGCCGCAAGGGCCTTCCGGGTTGCCAGTTTTTGTGGCTGCAGGGTATTGCCAGACGACAATCGTATCCGATCGCATCCGTATCGGGGTCTATCCGGCAGTATTCTCATCCCCTCAGGTCCCGGTTGAGGTAGAACCGCAACTAGGAGCTGATTCTGCCTTTGTGCTCTGGTCGAAGCGAATTTCGACACTACTCGCCGCCGCATTGCTTAACGAAGATTTAGAGGTCCTGCCGCCTGAAACGTTTGTTGATTTTCTGCAATCCCGGCCAGCATACGATCCTTTTCATCCTGACAGCGTGCGAATTCTCTGCTCTGCCTTCGCGGTGGGAAAACTGGTTTTGCCGATCATTTCCACCGTCACCGATGCGCCTTCCGCTAAGGTGTCCCAGCCGCCTGTGCGCATTCGCCTGAGTCTGCATTGGCTGGACGGCGCTTCCGGCGAGGTGACGAGACTTCACGTCAGCGAGTATCAAGTTCCGCGGGATCGTGACACCGCGTCCGTTCTTGTGGACGCATTTGATGCTCGCGCCGCGACGGAGGCGCTCCTGGGCGCGCCGGAGCTCATTATCTCGCAGGAAGAGGAGCTGGCACCACTGCCGTTGCCGCTCGCATTGCCCCAGCCGGCGATGACAAACCATAAATCCCGGAAACTGTTGTGGTATCTTTCGGCCGCGGCGGTGATCGGCGGTGGTTCGGCCTATTTGTTTCTGGGTCGCAGCGAAGCCGGGGGCGATCGGAAGTTGTTGCCGGAGCCGCCGGGACCGCCACCTGAATAGGCTGTTCAGCGTCCCAACGCCACGAAGTTGTACATAAGAAACGAAAGCAGTTGCAGCGAGTAGGGAATATCGGTAAGTACTTTTTGAGCAAAATCTTGAATGATCATCACCCAGCGAGAAAAAGCATTTGTCCCAACGAAACATTCGCCGCGGATACGCTGCACTATTTGCAGGCCGATTTTCACCCCGCTTTGCAGCGCGCTGCTTTTCGTCGCTTCCTTCGCGGTGTCGCCGGTCGCGGGCTTCTACAATCTTCCCATTTGCCGCGCCAATGGCGATCAGTCCACTCCGGCGGTTGTTGGCGACGGTGGTGACGGCGCATTTGTATTGTGGCTGGATGAGCGTGGCCAGGAACCCAAAATTTTTTGCCAGCGCCTCAATCAGCTTGCACAACCGCAATGGCAAATCAACGGTTTGGAAGTGGCGAGAACTTCCGGACGGCATGAACGCTTCACCGCTATCGCAGACGGCAGCGGCGGCATAATCATCGTTTGGCAGGAAGCCGCCGAGAATGATGACGGCGATATTTTTGCTCAACGTCTAGATCAGGCGGGCACTCGCCTGTGGGGCGAGACTGGGAAGGAAGTTCATCGCAGAGGTCACGAGCAAGGATCGCCAATGGTCGTCGGTGATGGTGCCGGCGGCGCCATAGTGCTTTGGCAGGATGAACGCGATGGCAATTGGGATATCTTCGCGCAGCGGATAAACGCGAATGGTGATGGGCTTTGGAATCCAGGCAGTGTCGCTCTCGTGCAGGAACCGCGCGACCAAGTGCTCGGAGACGCCATTGCTATTTCTGGCCAGGGCTTCGTGGTGGCGTGGCGGGATGAACGTGCGATTGCCGGTCGCGTATTCGTGCAGCGCTTCGATCTCAATGGCAGTAAAATCTGGAATGACGCGGTTTGGGTCGCGCAATCTCTCAGCGATCAAAACCATCCCAGGCTGGCACTCGATGCCGGCAACCCCGGTGATATTTCGACGTATGTGGCATGGATAGAGCGGCGCTTGCTGGTTCCCACAATCTATATGCAGCGACTGAATGCCGGCGGGCTTTTGCAATGGGGCACGCTTGGGCTGGCCGCAGGCAGAGGCATAGGCGAGCAAAGAGAAATGCAGGCGCTCAACGGCAATGACGGTGAGTTGATTATGGTCTGGGAAGATGCACGCAACGACCAAGGCGATATCTATGCACAACGTGTCAGCCGCGATGGCCGGACGTTGTGGCCAGCTGTAGGCCTGCCGGTGATACAAGCAGAGCAAGGGCAACATCACCCGCGCGCCGTCCGCAACACCGCGGGTGGATTCGACTGCGCCTGGGAAGATGATCGTGGCGACGGCACCAACATTGCAATGCAGCGGGTGGACGCGGCCGGCACAACGCTGTGGAGCCCGGGTGCGGTCGTTTTGACGGACCACGGCAATGAAACGTCTTCGCCCGCCGTACTGTCGCGCACGAGCGGAAGGGCCTTGGTGGCCTGGAAGGATGGGCGCGTGCCGAACGACGACGTCTATGCACAGCCTCTCACCGCCGGAGGAGAACTCGAAAACGTTCCACCGGCGATCACCTCCATTCCGCCGAGCACGGCTTACGTGAATACGGCGTACGTTTATAACATAACCAGTTTTGATTTTGATTCCGGTGATCCACCGGCACTGGCGTTGCTTGCTGCCCCTGCCTGGTTGCAACTCATTCAACCCCAAATGGTCTTGCAGGGTGCACCGGGTCCAGCGGACGAGGCAGAAGTCGAAGTCATCATTCAAGCGAGCGATGCCGAAGGCGGCACGACGCTGCAGAATTTCAAGCTGCAGGTCCTGCAAGATCCAGCCGCGCCCAAGATCACTTCGCTGCCGGATACGACCGCAGTTGAGGACGCCCGCTACCGCTATCAAATCCAGGTACACGACCCCGATCCACAAGAGGTGTTGCAGTATGAATTGCAGACGGCGGCCGCCTGGCTTGCACTATCATCACAGGGCGAGCTCAGCGGGAGGCCATTGAACGAACACGTCGGCGTGCACGCCGTGAAGATCACGGTTACCAATCGAAAAGGAAAATCCGACCAGCAGCAGTTCAGTCTGAACGTTGAAAACACCAATGATCCACCGGTATTTACCGGCTCGCCGGACACCGTCGCCTTTGTCGACTCCTTGTACCAATATCGCGTGGCCACTCATGACGTCGATGTTGGCGACCGCGTCTCCCTCACCCTGGCCCAGGCCCCGTCATGGCTGCATTGGGACGCGGCCACCAGAACGTTGAGCGGCACACCGCGCCTGCCGGACGCGGGCACGCATACCATCGCGTTTCAGGCGCAGGATTTGGCGCGGTCGATCACGCTCCAAGAATTCTCCTTGCGTGTGTACAATTTGGGCGCGCCAGATGCTGAGGCGCCTTCTGCGCCGCAGGACGCCGTGCTCACGCCTGCGCGCTGGAGCCGTTCGCCTGATTTCACGGTGAGCTGGCGGAACCCATTCGATCCCAGCGGCATTGCCGGCGCGTTCTACAAAATCGGCGCGCCGCCCGATGGTAATCGCGACGGCACATTGGTGTCACTTTCAGATCCACAAGAGACACCTGAAATCATAATACAGGTCACAAACGAAGGCCAGAATCCCGTTTACATCTGGCTCATCGACGGCAGCGGGAACGTGGATTACAGGACCGCGGTACGTGTAGATTGTCGCTATGATGTTTCTGCGCCGCAAGCGGCGAGTCATTTGCGCGCCGGCAACGCATTTGGCTGGGCCAACCAGGATACGGTTCCATTTGCCTGGCAATCGGCAGATGATGCACTCGCTGGTGTGGCATGGCATGAGGTCGTGCTCGCAGGCAAGACAATCAGAAGGCTGTCCGGCGCGACCACCGGTTTTCTGCTGGATACTATGCTTGTCGAAGGCAGATATGATTGGCAAATCGTCGCCCTCGACAGCGCCGGCAACACTGCGACTTCCGCACCCGGCGGCTTTCGCGTCGATCGCACGCCGCCCGCGCTTTCGCACACTCCGTTCGACACGGTCGAAGCCGGACAAGTTCTTACGGTGCGCGCCACTGCGCGAGATCAGCTTGCGGGCATTGCCAGCGTGCGCGTGCTCTTTCGCACAGCAGGCGTCTCTGATTTTACCGAAATCCCGATGTCCCCGAGCGCCGGGGCATTTGCCGGATCACTTCTAGGTGCGGCGATTCAGTCGCCCGGCCTGCAGTACGTGATTCTGGCCACGGATTCCGCAGGCAACGTCGGGCGTTCGACGCCCAATCCTCGCGCCGTGCATGCGCCGGTTGTGAGGTCGCAACTAATCTTCGCGCCGATGACCACGCGCGACGAGTATTATCAACTGGTATCTATTCCTTACCGGCTCTTTGCCAATACTCCCGACGCGATATTCGCAGACAATTTCGGAGTGTATGAGCCCACCCGGTGGCGGCTGTATATGTTTGCGCCACGCGCCGGCAATATAGAATTCGGCCGGCCGAAGTTTCAGCAGCTTGAGCCCGGGCGCGCGTATTGGTTGATCACCTCGAAGCGTCAATCCTTTGACGCCGGCGCGGGTTATTCGATTTCAACGGCGCAAAATTTCGTTTTGGAGCTGCAACCTGGCTGGAATTTGATTTCTACGCCCTTCGATTTTACTACGGACTGGAATTCTACGCAAAAGCCGCCGCTGGTGGAATCGCAGTTGTGGGCCTATGACGGCAGGAAATATCTTGCCAACGGCAGGATGATGCAGCCCTGGCAAGGCTACTTCGTTCGCAATTTGAGCGACCAGCCACAGACGCTTGTATTTCCACCGCCGTGCGCGGAATGTGCAACGAACTCGGTAACGAGCCGGACTGGCAATGGTAGCGCCGAGGCGCATGCCGGTGAGTCCCTGCAGATTGCCGATGGCAATGGTCTCGGGGAGACTCCGGCAAGCTTTGGACTCTACCCCGAAGATGATTTGCCAGCGGCGCCAACGCCATCTCGTTGGCAATTACAGCTCCTCCTAAGCGACGGCGATTTTGCCGATACACAAAACTGGCTGGGTGTTGCAACTGAGGCACAAGAAGAATGGGATCGGATGGAATTGAGCGAGCCGCCGCCTGCTGCAGGTAAGTTCGTCGCGCTGCGTTTTCCACAACAACATTGGAAGGAATTTCAAGGCGATTTTACAACCGACTTTCGCCCGGACTCCCCGTCCGTCAAAGAATGGATTTTCGAAGTTTGTTCCAATGCAGCGGGGGATGCCTTGTCGTTAAGCTTTCAGCTCATGGGAGAATTTCCCCACGGCTGGAAGGTGTTGCTGCGAGATGAAAGCGAGCGCCTGGTGCGCAGTGTTGATTTTGGCGCCCAAGGCCGTTCGCGAGCTTTTCCAATTCGCAGCAGCGCTGGCCCGCGACGATTTGTGCTTTGCGCCGGATCAGCGGAAGATTTGGGCAAGACCGGCCTGCTCGCGGCCGTATTGCCGCAGACCTTTTCACTGGCGCCGAGTTATCCCAATCCTGCAAGACTGCAGACACACGGCCAGGCGGTGAGCACCATGCGCTTCAGCCTGCCGGTCGCAGCCGAGGTGGAATTGGTGATCTGGAGCGTGCTGGGTCATCCCGTGCGTGCCTTGCTGCACAAGCAGGTTGTCGCCGCTGGGCATCACGAGATTCTCTGGAACGGCCGCGATGATGCCAATCAAACCGTGGCCGCCGGCGTCTACTTTTGCCGGATGAAAACCGAACAATTCACCGCCATACAAAAAATCATTTTACTTCATTGAAAAATTGTAACGAAAACGACACTCGCAGTCGCCGTCTGAAATGCCACGCCTTCCTGCGAGCAGTGCCGCTGCTCTTGTTCTTTAGCGTCATGGCCGGAGTCTGTGAATTTGCACCGGCACAGGACAAAAGCGACGCCAAAGCCGCGCACGCGCTTTACGAAAAGGCCATCAAGAAAAAGAAACTCCAGGAGCGCCTCGCCGCTTTGCGCGAAGCCTCGGCGCGATATCCGCAAGCGGCGGAGCTGCATTACGCCCTGGGCCGCGAGTTCTACCAACTCGCGCAATTGGACTCGGCTACCGCTCGCTTCGAGCTGGTCGCGGCATTGGACGCCGAGCTCACGCAAAAAACCAATCTGCGTGCGATTATGGTTTCGGCTTATGCCACGCTGGCTTCACGGCGCTTCGGCCGCGGCCGGTTAATTCCGGCAGTGGAAGCGGCGCTGGCCGGCTTGCACCACGACCCGAATTCCGTATCGTGCCTGACGACGGCGATGGTGGCCTATCAACAATTGGGAGAGTACGAGCAGGCCCTCAGCCTGGGATTGCGCTTGATTGCGTTGCAGCCTTCGGCGCGGAATTACAACAACCTCGGCGCCGCTTACGAAAGTAAGGGCGATTGGCCTGCGGCCAAAAAATATTACAGCGAAGCTTTAGCGCTCGCCCCTCATTTAACGGAGGTCCAGAACAATCTGAATCGCGTCAACAGCAGGCTGAACCAGCTCGCGGCAACAACTGCGCCCGCTAGGAAACCCGCAGAGGCTCCCAGCAAAAAAGCGGGTGATCAGCGTAGAGAAGCAGCGCTACAGGAAGTTCAGCAGCCGCTGGACGAGGATTCCGCAAAAAATACGGCCCAAGCCGCGACCGTAAGAACTGCAGCACCTGCGCCATCGGAGCCAAAGCAACAAGCGCCTTCTTCCGAACCTGAGCCGAAAAAGGCAAGGCAAGAGCAAAGTGAACAACCCGCACAAGCTTCCCCTACTCCTTTGCCACTCAAACCGGCAATCGAATCGTCGCCTCGAGGGGAGGTGAAGGATTCTGCGCGAGTGGCTGTACCGGCGGCCCCGACAGCACCGATGCAGCCGGTTGTTTCAGGCGCGACGGCGTATGCGAGCAATCCCGCTCTGTTTTTCTTGATTTGTGGTGTGTTTGGATCGACTCTCATCGCGGTTATATTGTGGTGGAAATTCTTCTCGCCTCGGGCTCTCGCCTTGCGCACGAGCAAAGCCAAGCCCCCAAGGGGCGCGCGCAAATCTTCCAACGGCAAATTGCCGGAGCGGGCTGCCTCTGAGGTGCTTGTCGCCTCCAAACCGGCGATCAAAGCGGTAACCGCAGCGCAGGCGGCGCAATCTGCGGTGCCCAGTGGCCTGCAAACCGAAGCCCTGCTCACCGAGATGATCGCTGGAGCGCTGGGCTCATTTCAACAGACCGAAGGAAACGGGCATTCCGGAAGTGAAACGCGTAACGCGATTGCGAGTGAAAGCCGCGCAAAGGGCGAGGATATTCAGCACGTGGCCTCTGAGAATGGCGCATTGCTCCCAACGCCTGTGGGGCTCGTGGATACACCTCCGCGCGTGAACGGCAGAGCCGAAGTCAGTCAGCCAGCCAGTGAGTTATTGCAGCAGCCGCCTGCCGAAATCCAGCCAGGGCCCTTGTCACCACCCGTGGCGCTTCCGGAAGGTTTTGACGATCCGCCTCGCGAACAGCCGATGGACATGACCTCCATGGGCCTTATCGCGGGGGTGGAAGAGATGATGCATGAGCCCGTTGCCGGCAAGCCTGCCAAAACCGGGGACGCGGCACCTCCTGCCGGGCCTTTGACGCCCCCAGCCACCGCCGCGATTGGGGACGCAGCCTTGCATCTCGCGACGCGTACCATGGAGATTTCGGCGCTGGGTGAGCATCGCATCGGCCGTTACCTGATCGAAAAAGAAATCGCGCGAGCCGCCACCGGCAGAATTTACAAGGCGTGGGATCCCAAGCTGGATCGCAGCGTGGTGTTGAAAACCGTGCAATACGGTTTTGCCGCTTCGCCGCAGGAAATTGCGACGATGAAAGACCGTATCTATCGTGAAGCGCGCGCCATCGCGAAACTGCAGCATCCTAACATCGTGATCGTGTACGACGTCGACGATCTGCCGGAATTTTCTTATTTGGTGATGGAATACCTCGAAGGCCGCGATCTCAAGCAAGTACTGGAGAGCGAGCGGCGCCTAGGCTGGCGGCGCGCCTTGTACATCGTCATGCAAGTGTGCGACGCCATGGAATACGCGCATCGTTCCGGTGTGTTTCATCGCGACGTCAAGCCTTCCAACATCATGTTGCTGGAAGATGATGAGACCAAGGTGACGGATTTCGGTATTGCCAAAATCAGCAACTACCTTTCACTCACGCAAACCGGCCGGGTGATGGGCACGCCGAGCTACATGGCGCCGGAGCAAATCGAAGGGCAGGCGACTGATGGCCGTGCGGATTTGTTCTCGCTCGGCGTCGTGCTGTACGAGCTGATCGCCGGCAAAAGGCCGTTCATTGCGGATTCATTGGCCGCGCTGGCGTACAAAATCGTGCACAAACAGCATATCCCTCCGAGCCTGGAAAACGTGGAACTTCCACTGGAGCTGGATGAAATCTTGCAGCGTGCGCTGGCGAAGCATCCGGAAGAACGCTATCAAAACGCGGCAGGGTTTCGTGAGGCATTGCGGGCCGTGCAGGCGAAATTGACTTGATAAGCTTTGAGGCCCCATGAATTGTCCCCAGTGCCATTCTTTGCAAACCTCCCAATTGACCACATGCCAAAGCTGCCATTACGTTCTTCGCCACCCGCGATTGCGCGTGGTGCATCAGAATGGCCCTGATCAAATCGTGACTCTGCCGCTGCGCGAATTCACCATCGGCCGGCATGCGGAAAACGACCTGGTCCTGGCCTTGGAAGGTGTCTCGCGCCGGCATTCCCGATTGTGCTTCGAAGAAGGAAGGTACCGAATTGAAGATTGTGGCAGCAAGAACGGGTTGTTCATCAATGGCCAGAAATCGGACAATCGAATCTTGCAGGATCAGGATTGTCTGCAAATCGGTCCGGTGCGGTTGTTCTTCTTTTTGACTGAAAGCACTGCAACAAAGACCGAACCGCCACCGGACTCTTCCAGCACAGGCCATCGCAACAACGATGCGAAGGCCGCCGCCAATGTTGAAGTGGTTCAACAAGACCAGGAGAGGTGGCGGGAGTTTTTGATGGAGCATTTCCTGCAAGGCGCCCGGCTATTGTCGCAAGCCGGTGTCGCCTCCCTTTGGCTGCCGACGATTGCCGGCGAATTGACGATGCATCGGCAAAAGAATGCCGCCACCGATGCTTTTGCACCACTGTCGCACGAGCCCTGGCAGCAATTGGCCGAGACCATTTTTCAAAGCCCCGGCATACTCATGCGCGAGCGGGCTACGTCCACGAATTTGAACCGGGAAAATCTTTTGGCCATCGCCGGTCGATCGTACCGCATCTTGGGAATCCCGCTCCGCGCGTCTGATCGCCCCGGTGCGCCTGCGGGCGTGTTAATCCTGGAAAATCCGCGAGGCAACGGCTGCTTGACCAGGCTGGAGGCGCAACGCTTGCAAAAGCTTGTGGAACAATCGGTGATTTACCTGGCACAAATCTCACGCGATGAAAACTACCAAAATAGCCGCACGCCCCAAGCCGCATCTGTGGAGACAACAAATGTGGCCGCCCGTGACGTGAGCTTGCCTGCGTACGACATTGCCTATGTCTTCCGGCCCACAAGTGCGGCCGGGGCAACGTATTTGGACGTGATCACCCCCAGTGAAACCGAGCTGCTCTTTGCCCTCGCTGACGTCACCGTTAAGGACGTGGCAGCGATGAAAATGCGTGACCGCTTGCAGACCTGTTTGCGCATGCATTTGCTTTACGAATCGCGGCCGGAAGCTTTGGCGCAAAGATTGAATGAGCTCGTGTTTATCACGAGCGCCAACACGCCTTTCACCGGCTTGTTTCTAGGGGTGCTGAACCTGCAGCGCGGCATCTTGAAATACGTCAACGCCGGGCACAATCCCGGAGTGATGATCTCCCTGCCCAATGCCACACCGCAAGTCGAGCTGCTGCGCAGCAACGGTGCGGCGCTGGGAACACTCGAGAAGAATGTAGTCTCAGCGCAAGAAATCACCATTCCCGCCGGCGCCATTTTGATTTTTTACACCGACGGCGTAACCGAAGCCACGGGCGCTGATGGCAAGCAATATGGCCTCACACGCCTACTCGAACGTGCCACAGCCGCCGTCCTTTCCGGGGAAAACCCCCGGGCCACTCGCCTGGTCAAACTTCTGTTGGAAGATGTGCCCGCTGCAGCAGCGCCGGCGGGGGAACAGAGCTTGTTGGTGATGATCGAGCGCGGGAAGGTCAAAAAAAGTTGAGCAAGAATCTATGTGATTGCCCGGATACTGCGATTCTTGGGGAGAATAGCACCATAACAATTCCGAAGAAGCCGCATCGAATATTGAATTTTGTGCTTTGAATTTCGCCTCCTGAGTTTCACTTCCGCGCGCGCACCAGCACGACAACCCCTCCCATCAAAAATATGATATTGCCCAGCCATGCCCCTAGCAGAGGCGACAACAGGCCGCTTTGCGAAAGCGTTTGTCCGGTTTTGACCGTGCCGAAATAGAGAAAGGCAATCACCAACGTCATGGCGACGCCCACGGCCCCGCTGGAGCGTGCGCGGCCTACGGCCAGCGGCGCACCGAACAATACCATGATAAAGCTGGTGAATGGGAATGAAAACTTCAGATGCAAATCCACCAGCCACCGTTGCGGGTCGCTGCCGTTGTTTGCAACTTCACGAATGTAATTCTCGAGCTCGGTGAAGGACATCTCCTCGGGCTCTTTTTGCACTTTGACCAGAACCTCGGGAGTGAAAAAGAGATCGGTCAGGGCCAGTGTATCGAACGGCGCCGCAGTCTCCTGCCCCTTTTGAAATGAGCGCCGGTAACCTTTGATCGCCTGCCAATGATCGCCTTGCCAGCGCAAGGAAGTGGCATCGATGCGCCGGACGATGAAGATGCCGTCGTACTCTTGAATACTGATACGATCCGCGGTCTTGTCCCTGGCATTAAAATAGCCAATGTAAGCGCGCCGGCTGTAGCGCGGCAGCACAGGCACTGGGCGAAACCAAACGCCGGTCGTCTGGACGGCGGGGTTTTCCTGTAAATACAGATTCGACGAGCGGGCCGGCAGATTGCGCGGCAGGCGGTCGATGTATTGGTTTTTGATCTCTGCCTTGCGTTGATTTGCCACCGGCACGATCATTTCCCCGAAAAACATCATGACCAGACTGAGCAGGAAACCCAAGATCAGCAAGGGCGCAAGAATACGGTACAAAGACAGCCCCGACGCCTGCATCGCGGTCAGCTCGTTGTGTTTGCTCAACTGCCCCACACTGAACAACGACGCGAGCAGCATGCCCACGGGAAACATGAGCACGACGATGTAGGGCACGTAGTAAAAGAAATAGCTTACGATCACCATGCCCGGCACTTGCCGGTCGATATAATCCGACAACCGTTCGATGAGATCAACGACGATGAAAATGCTGATGAAAGCGATCATCGCGAACGCGAGGGTGAGGAGGAATTTGCGGCTGATGTAGAGGTCCAATAATCGCATAGAGAGCTCGCCAGCGCTTAGCGTCGCCTGACAATTAAGCGGCGCAGCCGCTGCCACAACCGGTAGGGGCTGACGCCGGTTTGATCGTGGGCCGCGCGCCAGAGAAAATACAGGCCGGCCGCGCCCACGATGAGATTGGCTGACCACATGGCCAGGAACGGGGAGATGATCTCGCGATCGGCCAGATCTTCTCCCCCTACCAAAGACGTCCAATACAGCAGAAAAAAAACCAGGCTGATGCCTCCGCCCGTGGCCAAGCCGCCGCGCCGCGACATTACCCCCAGTGGCGCGCCGATGAGCACGAAGACAATGCAGGCCACCGGGATCGAGTATTTCTTTTCAATCTCAACCGTCAACACCTTGCTCTTGCGCTCAAAGCCCTGCAAAAGACTCGCTTCCCGTTCCACTTGATGCAAGAGCTGGCGATGCCACTGCAATTTTTCAGCGAGGGCAGAAGATTGTGCGCCATTTGCCGTTGGCGGGACGGGCTGGTCGAGCGAGGTTGAGTACACGCTCGGCGTAGGGCCGGGATTCTCGCGCAAAGTGGTTTTGGCTCTTGGGCGCCGCAGCACGGGCACCGTTGGCACGAGCGCGGAATCCCTCGGGATGCTGGTCAGCCGGTTGAGGCCGAAGGGCAAATTGACTGACAGCGCCGTGTTGATCCGGCTGCGCACTTGTGCGCTTTCTTTTTGATGATTGGCGATATCTTGCCGCATCTCTTGCGCGCTCTTTTCACGGTCGCCGCGATATTCCGACGCACTGCGGTTCAGGAACAAGTCATCCACGACGATAGAGATCACGTGTTTGGGAAAAATCACGCGCCGGAATTCGTTCGGCTTCTGCAGGTCGATTTCCTGCATCTCCCCATCGTGCAGCGTGAGCACCAGCGCCGCGCGCACGGTGTCCATGCCGATCGTGCCACGCCGCGCCGAAATGGTGCGGCTCAGCGTGGGGCTGGTATAATCGTTGATCAGCAAATTCCGCGCTTTAGTGGCATTGGCGCTATCTTCTAATTCTTGTACCAGCAGGCCGTAATTGGGAATATCGTCGTACCAGACGCCAGGCTCGATGTTGATCGTCGGACGCTTGCGCGCGATGTCGCTGGCGAGTAAACGCGTGCGATGGTTGAAATCCGGCAGCACATTGTTATTGAACCAGACCAGTCCGGCCGTGAGCAACGCTGCACCCACCACGACCGGCGCGATGATGGCGTAAATACTGACACCGCTCGCTTCCATCGCCGCGATTTCATTGTCTGCTGCCATCCGGCCAAAGGCCATGAGCGTTGCGGTCAACACTGCCATCGGCACCGATAGAGCAATCATCCAGGCCATGTTTAGCACAAAGAACTCCAGCACAATGTTCCATGCCAGGCCCTTGCTCAAGATGCGGCTCAGCTCGCGAAAGAGCATGTTGAGCAAAAACAGCAGCGTGATCGTGAAGAAAGCGAAGAAAAACGGCCCGATGTGTTCGCGCAAAATGTAACGCGAGAGTATAAATGTACGCATTTGAGTATATTAAAATGGTAACGGATTGCCACCTACTCTTCCATCAACTGGGATACGGCATTGCTTCATTTGTTCACGTCATAGCATGACAAATGCGTGTTGTATTCTCCTGAAGTTGAGGCGTGCAATGATAAAATATAACAACCACAGCTCCAGCATGCTATGAAAATTTCTCGAAGCCAAAATTCGGCTGGAACCGAACTTAGACCCTAAGCGTTTAGGCTATTGTCCCAGCCAAAGACAGAATTGAGCGCATGAACTCCCTCACTGTTTTGGCAGTTTTTCAGGGCGCTTCTCCGTTTTAGTACTATACATTCAATAGTTCACAATTCACAATATTCCGCTTCATTTCACCCGGACTTTTTGCTTGATTCTCAACCCGTTGATCTTTATTTTGCAATGCTTTAATTCATCCGGCCCCCATCCATCACAACACGAGGCGTATATATAACCCGATTTGCTACTGGTTTTTGATGCAAAAAGAACAAGGTAAAAAAACGAGTAAGAATGTTGAGCAAACGCCAAGAACGAAAGGCCGTCGCCGGAGTTCTGTTTTGTTGTTTGGCCTTTTTAAGTTCTTTTCTGCCAGTAGCGCCGTCGTTCGGGCAAGACTCGTCTGAAGAGCCTACCATTCGTGCGGAGATTGGCTTGCGCCTGCCGGACGCCTCCCGGCTGGATCCCCGTACCTTCCCCTTCGAAAATCGCATCCAGCCGGGTTTGTCTTTGAACGGCTCGGAGGGATCTTGGTTGCGCTGGCAACCGGTTTCGTTGCAGCGCAAGATCGCCGTCGACTCTACCGGCCAATTCATCACGATTCGCGAGGATTTTTTGGGCGAGCCGCTGCGCTTTCCCTTCAGCGTGCCGTTGGAAAAGTATTACACGCTACGCCTGGTCCATGAGCAAA
This sequence comes from bacterium, assembly GCA_050732395.1. Lineage (GTDB taxonomy): Bacteria > Zhuqueibacterota > Zhuqueibacteria > Zhuqueibacterales > Zhuqueibacteraceae > JBIOXB01. The sequence continues at coordinate 19,022 of JBOHQX010000041.1, read as the reverse complement.
ACATGCTCTGGCACCAAATGGCGGCGCAGAGTGTTTACGGCGGCAGCGGTGAACTGAGAGCCGGCCGCGGCGGCGTCGACATCGACATTCCGGTGCCGATCAAGAGCAAAGCGTTCTCACAGATTTTCGGCGGCAGCAGTGTCGGCTTGAATGTGCAGGGCGACATCGGCATCGAAGGCGGCTTCCGGCGTGAGGATCGTAGCGAGGCGCGCACCGTGTTGAATCAGGGGGCGAACACCAATTTCAAAATGAATCAGACCCAACGTTTCACGGTCACCGGCCGCATCGGTGAGAAAGTGACGGTGAACGTGGATCAGGACAGCGAGCGCCCGTTTGACTTCGAGAACAGCATCAAGCTCAACTATACCGGCTTTGATGACGACATTCTCAAAAAGATCGAAGCCGGCAATATCGCCTTGAGCCTGCCGGGCACGCGTTTCGTCACCTTCGGCGGCACCAGCGCGGGATTGTTCGGCGTCAAGTCTGAGATGCAGCTCGGCAATCTTTTCATCACCGGCATTGCCAGCCAGGAGAAAGGCGAGAACAAAAAGCTCACACTCTCCGGCGGCGCGACGGAAGGTTCACAGCAAATCCATGACTATCAGTATCGGCGTTATACCTATTTCTTCATCGATACGGATTATCGCGAGAAATTCCGTGACTACGCTTCGAAATGGATTCATACATACAATCCCGATCGCCCGATCAAAAGAATCGAAGTTTATAAATTCGCCTCTGAGACTATTCCTGGCGCCGTTGCTGGCGTGGCCTATCGCATACCACCTCCCCCTGGCTCCACGATACCTAGCGATGCAACCGAGAAGGAGCAAGGCTTCTTCAAAAAGCTTCTGCTCGACGTCGATTATAGCCTGGTGCCTAATTTAGGCTACATTCGCATGGAAACGCCGGTGAATGAAAGCGAGGTGCTGGCTCTTGCATATGAAGATTCTAACGGTACTATCATTGGTGATATTGATTATAACCTTGGGCTGGAAGAGAGCCGGGCCAACCCGATCAAGTTGAAGCTCATCAAAAGCAGAACGCCCTTGCCCAGCCGCGAACGCAACGCGACCTGGCATCTGGAGTGGAAGAACGTCTATTCACTCGGCAGCCGCAACATACCCCAGGAAGGTTTTGAGCTGAAGATTTTTCAGAAACCCATCGGCGCGGGCGACGCGCAGGAAACGTTGATTCAAGAGGGCAAGCCGCCGCGCTCTTTTCTCAACGTTTTTGCACTGGATGAGATTGGCACCACGGCCGGATCGCAACCCGACAACCACATTGACAACGATCCGGCGATCATCGATTACGCCCGCGGGGAGCTGATTTTTCCCGATCCGCGTCCATTCGATCCTGACGGCGGTCCTTTTGGCTCTCCGACTCAAGTTGGTGAAACCACCGAGCCCAATCGCTTGCCGCAAGATTTGCACGTCGCCGCGGTCTACGATACCAATAGCGTCAGCCACGTCAATTTCAGCAGCCGCTTTTATATTGCAGTGAAATCAAAAAATCGCAGCACCAATTACAGCCTGGGCTTCAACGTCATCGAGGGTTCGGAAGAGGTGCGCCTGAACGGCGCCGTGCTCCAGCGCGACGTGGATTATACTATCGACTATTTCTCCGGCAGCCTGACGCTGTTGTCGGAACAGGCTACCAAACCCGATGCCTTGGTGGACGTGTCTTATCAAAGCAATCAATTGTTCCAACTCGAGAAAAAGACGATCATGGGCACGCGCGCGGAATACCGCTTCGGCCGCGACTCTTTTCTCGGCGGCACGTTCTTGTATCAGAATGAGCGCTCGCTGGAGCAGCGTGTGCGCCTGGGTGGCGGCGATCGCGGCCCAATGAAGAATCTCATTTGGGACGTTAACACCAAGCTGGAATTCCGACCCAATTTTCTTTCGCACATGCTCAATGCGCTGCCTTTTCTTTCCACGCAAGAAAACAGCGTATTGCGTCTCGAAGGCGAAATCGCGCAAATTTTGCCTAATCCCAACACTCTTAACAGCGAAACCACGGGCGACGCCGACGGCGTCGCTTACGTGGATGATTTCGAAGGCACGAAACGCATCACGCCGCTGGGCGTGAATCGGCGCGGCTGGGTGCTCTCTTCCATTCCGGTCGAGGTGCTTAGAGATCCCGGCGGCATCACACTTCCGAACGACGGGCTAAGGCGCTTTGAGGAAAGAAGAGCGTTGGCCCGCCGCGGCGATCTGTTGTGGTACAACGTGCTGATACCGCTCAAAGTCATTTATCCCAATCGAGACGTGAACGCGCAGGTGGCGCAGACGGCTACGGTGATGAACCTCGAGTTCAAGCCGCACGACAACCACAATGACACCACTACGTTCAGTCCTTATAAATCGTGGGCGGGGCTCATGCGCGCGCTCTCACCCGGCTATTTCGATCAGACCGAGACCAAGTTTCTCGAGTTGTGGATTCGCGGCACACAAGGCAAAGTTCACGTCGATCTTGGACAGATTTCCGAAGATGTGATTCCCGACGGCTCCCTCAATTCGGAAGACATAATCCCGCGCAACCAGCTTTTGGATGACGGGGAGGACAACGGCTTGGACAACGACAATCGACCGGATCCGGATGATTTTTGGCGTGTCATTGACAACAACCCCGCTCGCATGATTCCCGTCTGGGGCGAGCCCTCCAGTATTGATGACTATTTCTTCGTGTCCGGCACGACGGAATTTGGCAATCCCGGCGAGCCCTCGATCAACGGCACACAGGGCAACAAGAACGACGAGGGCGGTGCGCGGCCCGATACTGAAGATCTCAATGGCAACGGCAGTTTGGATTTTGTCGGAAGTGAAAGCTATTACAGCTATGCTTTCAATCTCGATCCGGCACGGCGTAAATACGTCGAAGGCGGCAGCGACAGCACCGGTTGGTATTTATACCGTATTCCGCTGGTGGAGACCGCAGGCGTCACCGGTACCCCCACTTTTTCCAATATTGAATACGTGCGGATTTGGGTCGACAGCGTTAACGTGGGCGAAGATCCAGCCCTCATCCAAATTGCGGAAATCAACCTCGTAAGCAACGAGTGGAAAGAATTGGGTTTGGCGGCACAGGATACCTCGCTGGCGGGCTTGCAGAAAGATGAAGAACGCTTTCGTATCAGTGTGGTGAACACGGAAGAAAATCCCGCCGGCGTGGCAGATCCGTGCAATCCCGGCGAGAACAGCTATGAATCCCCTCCGGGCGTCCTGCGTGAGCGCGACCGCATCAATCAAGTGCTGGCGAAGGAACAGTCGCTGGTTTTGGACGTGGACGGTTTGCGCAGCAACGAAGTCGCCGTCGCGCAAAAAACTTTTTATCAGCCGTTGAGCTTCATTCACTACAGCCGCCTCAAGATGTTCATTTACGGCGCGGACAAGGCGAGCGGCCTGATCAGATCGGACCTGGATACCTCGAAAATTGAATTCTTCATTCGATTCGGCGCAGATGACAAGAATTACTATGAGTTTCGTGAAGACGTTTTTTGCGGATGGGATTCACGCAACGAAATGGACATTGAGCTGGCGCGCATCACAAACTTCAAGCGGCTGCGCAGTGATTATGAGCAGGTAACCGAAAACGGCTTGCCGGTGGCCGATTATTATTACCTACGAGTTTCCGGAACGCGCCAGCAATGGCGGGTACGCGGTAATCCCTCGCTGACCAACATTCGCACGCTGGTGGCAGGCGTGCGCAATCGCAGCACGGACCCCAACGCGGTTTTTAACGGCGAGATTTGGATGAACGAGCTGCGCGTTTCGGAAGTGCAGAAGCAGAAAGGCGTCGCGGCACGCGCACGCGCGGATTTGAAACTGGCCGATTTCGGCAATTTTAATGCGGAAATCGAGCAGTTGGACGCCGACTTTCACAATGTCTCCACGCGTTTTGGCACCGGCGACAACACCCGGCGTTTGACTTTGGGCGGCAGCATGGCCGTGGATAAGCTGCTGCCGCAATGGCTGGGCTTGTCGGTGCCGGTGAGTATGAGTTATTCCGAAAGTAAAGCCATGCCGAAATACTTTCCGGGCAGCGACATTTTCGTGCTCACTTCGGAATTAGACGACACCACGCGCTCGTACATCGAATCGTACAGCAATCAGATTGGATTCAACCTCACGATGCGCCGCCGCGTGAAATCGAACAACTTCTTCATCAAGAATACGATCGACAATCTGAGCGCAGGTTTCAGCTCCACGTTTGCAAAAGCGAGCAATAGCACCACCCAAATTTCCCGGCGCACGGGCTACGCGGGCAACGTGGATTACACGCTGGCTTTTGGGAACAACAATTTCATCAAGCCGTTTGCATGGATCGGCAAAGCGCCGCTGTTCGGCATGCTGAGCAACACCAAGCTATACTATACGCCGCAGCGCATCGACGCTCGCATGCAAGCAACCAGCACGGATACGCGCAGCCAGACTCGAACCCTCACCGCGGCGGCCGACAGCTCCATCCCCGGCCCTCTGGTGCGGCCGCCGACGGATTACAACGTCCAGCACAGCTATGGCACTTCGATCAAAATCTTCGACAATTTGACGGCGGATTTTTCGCGTGCCTACAGCAGCAAGGTCCGTCCCGATACTGTCGGCCTTGACGACTCCGAAATCGAGCGTGTCGGTTTTGTCGAAGGCCTGCAGCGCTTCGCTGACGGCTACGCGGATTTGCTGAGTGGCACGCAGAGCTTCAACGCGCGTTACAACCCGGCCCTGGTGAGCTGGATGACCAACAGCTTCACATACACCAGCGCTTTTCGCTACAACAATAATATCCAACAAGTGGACGTCGGGCGCAGCGCCGGAGTGAGCTCGACCCTTGGCTTGAGCACGTCGATTCGTCTGGCGCAGTTTTTTCAGGCATTGCAAAACAAGCGCAAAACGGGACCGTCTACCGGTACGCACAGGCCGCCAGGCCGCACAGCGCCGGGTGAGGAGCAGCCTCCCGACAAAGAGGGTGAAGGCGCCGCACCACCGCGCCGTGCCCCCGGTGAGAAACCGCCGGAGGACAAAGAAACGCCAAAATCCGGTGAAAAAGACAAGGAAAAATCACAAACGGAAGAAAAAAGCCAGGGCGCGGGTATCAACCCGATCAATTTTTTTATCGGCATGTTTGCAAAGCTCAGGGACATTCAATTGAGTTACAATCAGCGTGACAATCTGAATCACAATGCACTGGCTTCCGGGAACGTCAGTTTGAGATACATGTTCGGACTCGAATCTGATCCGGGTACGGGCACCGCCGGCAATTACACCGGTATTTTCCGCTCGACGACCAAGGCAAAAACGTACAGCGCCTCCACCGGTCTCGACCTGACGCGCAACCTCAATTTGAATTTGAAATTCGACTATGACCTGCAGGAAACCGAGACCACCAATCGCACCGGCACGACTTCGATTTCCTATTTCCAATTGGATCGCGAAGGAGGCGGCATACCCTTCCCGGAAGGGACGATCACGTGGAGTGGTTTGGAAAAATTCCCACTGCTCAAGCGTATCGCCAGCACGGCCAGCGCCAGCACCAACATCAGCGGCAAGAAATCGACGGCTTGGAAGGATTCCACCAGCGGCTTGATCGGCGAAGATTTTTCCATCAACTTTCGCCCGCTGTTGCGCGTGAGTATCAATTGGAAAAACGGCATGGTAACGACCGCGCAATACAACAAGACCAGCGGCTACAAGCCGACGTACAACCCCATTGGCCGCGAGGATGAAGATGGGTTTATCGACTACTTCCAAAGCGCGGCCTTCACCCGTACGAACGATCTCACGTTTACACACACGTATTCCAAACGTTCGGGTTTTCGCATCCCGCTGCCCTTTCTCAGGAACAAGGAGCTGAAAAATAGCGTCGATCTCAGCGTCAATTTTACGCGCAGCCTCACGGAAAGCAGCGCCAAGTACAGCCGGGATTCACAGGAAGTCGTCAATAACTCCACCCAACGCTGGGAATTCAGCCCGCGTGTGACCTACACTTTCAGCACCCGCGTGCGCGGCAGCGCGCATTTCACCTACGGTAAAACCGAGAGCCGTCTCATCGGCAATACCACCATCAAGGAGCTCGGCATCGACGTCAACATTTCGATTCGCGGCCAGTAGGATGCCTCAAACAAAAAAGAAGAAAAAAGCGGCGATTTCACTCAAAGCCGCACCGAAAAGGAGGCGGGCAGCTTGGCGTGTCTGGGCAATGCTGGCCGGCTTCGGCCTCCTGTTTGCCGTGGCTGCCGTTGTGGTGTGGAAAAATTGGCCGGAAGCTAAAACTGCATTGCCTCATTTCAATGGTGAAAACGCTTTTGCTGTTTTGCAAAAGCAATGCGACTTCGGCCCACGGGTGCCGGGCACGGCAGCGCATGATAGTTGCCGCGTTTTTTTGGTGAAAGAGCTGCGCCGCTTTGCGGATAATGTCGTTGAACAAAGTTTCGAGCATCAATTCGAACGGTATCCTCGGCCGGTGCAATTGACCAATATTATCGCCGGCTTTCAGCTCAATACACCGCGACGCGTCTTGTTGTGTGCACATTGGGACTCGCGACCCTGGGCGGACCAGGAATCGGATTCCAGCCAGCACCGCCTGCCGGTGTTGGGCGCGAACGACGGCGCCTCAGGCGTGGCGGTGCTGTTGGAAATCGCGCGCTTGTTGCAGGCCACGCCCCCGCCCGTTGGCGTCGACCTGGTTTTGTTCGATGGCGAGGACAGCGGCATTTCCGGCGTGCAGCGCACTTTCGCCGTCGGTGCGCAACACTTTGCGCGCGTGCAGGGCGCGCAATATCATCCGCTGTTCGGCATTTTGCTGGATATGGTCGGCGACCGCGACCTGCAAATCTATCAAGAAGCCAATTCCGTGCGCTATGCACGCGGCCTCGTCGATCGTGTCTGGCAGCTCGCGCGCGAGCAGGGCGTCGCGGAATTCATTCCCAGCGTTCGCCACGAAGTTTTTGACGACCACTATCCTCTGATTGAAGCCGGCATTCCCGTCATTGATCTCATCGATTTCGACTATCCCCACTGGCATACGCTCCAAGATACACCGGACCAATGCAGCCCTGCAAGCCTCACCAAAGCCGGGAAGGTGGTGCTGGCTGCGGTTTACCATAGATGATTGGCCAAGTGAGTACCTTGCATTCAAATCCATGCAATAAAAGCAAAGAAGTTTCCAACGGATAGAAAAACTCAACGGATAAGAGTACTTTTTTTATCCGTTGGGTTGTTTCTATCCGTTGGAGATCTTTTGCCTGGTGGGAGAATATCGATACAGTGACAACACGAATTGTGCAACAAAAAGAGAACTGCAACTTTCGCCAGAAATCGTTTGAATCCCGGTTCGGAACGTGCTAAATTGGCCGGCATTGAACCGATTCCGGGATTGAGCTTGTGAAGCTATTCGCGACTATCATGGCAGTAACCGCAGCACTGACCACCATTGCCACCGCGCAGGACTTGACTTTGGAAATCGATGCGCTGCGCATGGAGGCCGGCCACCTGCGCATCGATTTTCACGCTGACAGCCTGTTGACGGTGCGCCTGCTTGCCAACATGCGACGCGGCGTGACCTCGGCGACGCGCTTTCGCGTGCAGCTCTGGCGCAAACGTTCCTGGCTGTTGAGTGGCGTGGTCGCCGAACGTGCTTTTGAAATCAAGGCGACATTCGACCCGTGGGAGCAGCAATTCCTGCTGCAAACGCCCGACGAGAGGCGTTTGACCCGGTCGTTGGACTACGTCAAAGACCGCTGGCAACAGCATCGCGGTTTGTCTTTGGCTGATTCCAGCCAGTTGCATCCGAAGCATCGCTACTACGTCGTTGTGGAAGCCAGTCTCGAGCCGGTGTCGCGCGAATCACTGCAGGAGATCCGGGGTTGGCTGGCGGGAGAAATGAAATCGATCACGAAGCGCGATTCGGCGAATGCCTCACCGCCGGACGGGAATCGTGACTTTCAAGATCGAGTGCTTGACACGGTTCTCGACCTTACCGGTTTGGGCGAGAAGGCGGTTTCGATCAGGTCCGAATTTTTTCGCGTGCACGAGAATGGTACGATCGTTTTTGAAAGATAGAGTATGAGTGTGCGTCCCAGGCGCCTCGCCAGCTTCGATCTCGGCACCAACACGTTTTTGTTGCTGATTGCCGACGCCGGCGCGCATGACATTGCACCGGTCTTCGAAAAGGAAACCGTCGTGCGCCTCGGCAAAGGCGTTGACGCCGGCGGCAATTTGAATGACGAGGCGATGCAACGCGGTTTGGTGTGCTTGCGGGAATACGTTGCTTATGCAAGCCAATATCATTGTGAAAGCAGTTTTGCCGTAGGCACCAGCGCGCTGCGCGACGCCGCCAACCGCGAATATTTTCTCACGCGCGTCAAAGCCGAAACCGGCGTGGAGGTGCGCGTCATTTCCGGCGAAGACGAAGCGCGATTGACCTTTCTGGGCGCGCTTTCCAATAAAAAAGACTTGCCTGACCCGATTGCCATTATCGACATCGGAGGCGGCAGCACGGAGGTGGTGACGGGCACACAACAACGCATTCACCAGGCTCGCAGCGTGGACCTCGGCTCAGTGCGCCTGACCGAGCGCCTGTTGAAGCACGATCCCGTCTTGCCGGAGGAAGTGGCGGCAGTGCGGGACCAGGCTGAGAAATCCATGCGTGCAACCTGGCCGGTCGAGGAAATTCGCCAAACCGCGAGTGTAATCGGGACGGCGGGAACCATTACCACGCTTGCGGCCATGGCGCAAAAGCTCGCGCCATATGATCCAAAACGCATTGATCGCTTCGTTTTGACCGCGCAACAGCTCCACGATCTGGTGGGCGAATTGACCTCTCTTTCAATCGCCGAACGGCAAAAGCTCCCAGGGCTCAATCCCGCGCGTGCCGACGTCATTCTCGGCGGGGCCTTGCTGCTGGAGGTTTTCATGAGCGTATACGGATTTGCGGAATTGTTGGTGAGCGATCGCGGTTTGCGGTATGGGGTGCTGGTGGAAGAGAGCAGATCCGTATGATTTCGAATTGCCTTTGCATGGCAAGGCTCGCGAAAATCATGCAACTTCGTGGTATATGGATTGCTGTGTTGGGGATAAAGCTCTGATGACGAGAACGATTCCTGTGATGCCATTTCAATCTTAACTAATCACAAAAACTGAGTATCTCTTCTCGGAGCTAGCACTTGTGTTTTCGGCTAAAAATCGTTTCAAAAAACGCTTTTGAAAGTGCAATTTCATTTTAGTCATGAGGCTGATACAAAACTGGAGAAACGCCGGGATGCCTTCATATGTTGACAGGGGCGAAGCCCACTGATCTGTGCTAGCTTGTTTGCAATAAACTTCTTTTTATCTCACCTCCCCTTAATTACCTCCACAGAGCTGTGAAGACGCAGCGAATGCTGCCCACGCCCTATCAGTCTACAGATTTCCATCTTAGATTTCACTTAAGCTACTCAAAGATCCGCTGTCCGAGAATTGCACAATTGGCTTTCTTTTGTTATTCAGCTATTTCGTGGCCACAGAACCACACGGAGTAACACAGAAAAGAGCCATGAGAGTCCACCGCAGCTTGAAAAGCCGATAAGATTCTGCGTATTCCCGTGTGTTTCTGTGGTAAAAATAGCTGAATTGTCACTTTCTTTTTTGCATTGAGTTGAAATCATGTTTTGTTCTTTGCCTCGGGTTCGAAAGTGTCAGAGAATTTTGGAACAATTCTAGATGACGATACTTTTTCAAGCGTGCTCCAAAATCTTGGGGCGCTATATCCGACAATAATTGAAAGGAGGAATATCCGAGCTAGACTTGCAGGAGAATCAGAAGAAACGTCCACATAGTAGAGTGCAACGATCAATCCAGTAGCTGCACCCATGTAAAGTCTTCGGATCGCCCATTCGAAATATATCCAAAGTATTACAAGCTTACCACTTGTGTTTGGTTTGGCTAAGTTCATGTCTGAGGCAAAAACACTGATCAAGGTGCCAATCAACGAAAAGATCGGACATATCCAAAATAGTTGGTAATCAGTTTTTGAGAACCCTAGTCCTGTGAGAAGGTCCATCATGACACACCTCATTGAAAAAGGTAGTTTGTTGAAACGCCAGCGCTGACAAATTTTAGCAAGGTGGAAAATTTAAAACTGTTTGAATTTACGGACAATCTACTATACTGCGGGTTTATTTTTTTGAATTCATGGGTTAGGATTTGCCATGGAAGAGAAAATAGTACCATTCGGATTATTGATATTAGCTACAATTATCGTGGCGATCTGCTTCTGTTTTTTCTTGGCGACACTGTCTGAGGATGCAAGCGATGTCAAAGATCGTATGCGAGAAGCAATCAAATTGTCTATCTATCCGGATGCGGTAAAATGGCATAAAGAACATGGTAAAGCTATGCAAAGAATCACCGGCTTGATTGGTTTTAACGGCTTTAAACCCAGTGAAAGCAGGTTTGATACACTTGCTGCAGATATCTACTCAGATGAACATGCCGTTTATAGGCTGGTCGCCAGTGACACCACGCTGACAATCAAAGCTGACAGCCACGTGAAATTTGACGGGGAGATTCAAACCGTAAATGCGAGAATAAACAGTCGGCGCGAGTTGTTTTTGGAGTAGTTTGGGTGGAATAGGTGCAATGCGCCCTTACCTGGCGAGTTTATCTCTAGGTTTCACGAACTTCGCTGAAAAACCTGCACCGCCCAGATCATCGTGAAACGCTCAAAGGTTTTGTCAAACCCCTGCCCTTGAATCGCCGCTTGAATGCGTGTCGGCGGATGATAATAGGGATGAAAAGACGTGCGCCATAATTTGAACAGAAAGGCACCGGCGCAAAAAACAAAACGCGCAACATAATTTTCGCGAGGATAACTGACGGCATAGAGGCGTTTGGTCTTGGCAGCGGAGCGGGCGATTAACTCCTCGAAGTTTTCGTAGCAACAAAAAACCTTGTCCAGAATCGTGATGTCGGCGGTGGGCGCCTGCGCACTTATTTCGATGAAATCACCTTGCCAGTATTGTGTGCGTTCGCTCAAACCCATTTCGCTGGAGAGTTTGTGCGCGGCACGAATCATTTTTTCAGAAATATCAAAGCCCGCCGCCCGCTGGGCCCCGGCTTGCAACAAGCTCAAATGCAATCCGCCCACGCCGCAACCGATATCGAGAATGCTCGCCTGTTTCATCCCGCTTTGTTGAAGGCCTTCCATCAAGTATTTCTGCTCCGGGCGCAAGCCCTTTCTGCGGAAATATCTCTCAAGACGGTGCGCCTGGGTGTTGAAGAAGCGCTGGGTACCGTCCGTTGCGCAGCAGCAAGACATGGTTTTTCTTTCCGGCATTAACTTGACAATGTTAAGTTAAATTTGCGCCATATCAATCTGTCATGCTGTAAGCATCTTCCCTAGATTTTGGTACAGCCCTCTTGGGAAGATTCCTCAGGAATGACAGGGAATGGGCGCTTTGAGGGCTAACTTGACCTCAGCAAGTTAAGACGTCATTTTGAAAAAATCTTGGTGAATGCTGTTGTTGGGCCAGAGCTCAACTCCCCACCTTCTCGATCTTTACCCGCCACTGCGGCCCGGAGCCGATTTGAAGCTTCGCCGCAAAGCTATCTTGATTGAGCGCAATCGAAACATTGAGCAGGCTATTGAGGTAAAGCAGTGGCTGGCCGAGAGGCACCTCGCCAAAGGTGTGCACGTAGGGCATTTGCCCCTGCCACATCGTTTTCCCTTCCAGTTGGATCTCAACGCTCACCTTCTCATTGAGCTTCACACCCAGTTTTTGAAAAGTCTGATCGTCGATGTTCGTCCAAATGTTGCCGTACTGCACGTCCAAAATTGGGATCGTGCCCAGCACCGCCTTCCCGTCCAAACGCGGTTTTTCGTAAGGAATCTTGACGATCTCCGGCGCCAGCATGGGACCGACACGCTCGAACAAAATGACCCCGGAGGCCAGACGCGCAGCAGTGTAGGCGTATACATCACGGCCGTGAAAGGTATAGGATTTTTCCGAGCCCGCGAGCCGGTTGGTCTTCTCGTCAATCTCCCTTACTTCTGCAATGCCCAGGTCTTCCGCGACCAGGGTGAGCGTGCCGTTGTCCGGAGAAACGAAATAGTGACCGGTTTTTGTTTTTATGACCACCGATTTGCGTTCCGTGCCGACGCCGGGATCGACCACTGAAACGAAAACCGTTCCAGGCGGCCAGAACGAGGCCGTCTGCTTGAGCTGGTAAGCCGCTTCCCAGATGTTATAGTTTGGAATATCGTGCGTCAGATCAAAAATTTTGAGGTTGCGATCGACGCCGAAGGCAACACCCTTCATGCACGCAACCGCACCGTCCTTCAAGCCAAAATCGGATTGCAAAACGAGCGCAGACTGTGCGCGCGCTCCTGCCGGCCATATGCAAATCAGGAGCAACACCAACCAGGCTTTTCTCATATTTTCCCTCGCTGCCAGGAACTTCCGTTGCCAATCAAAACCATTGAAAAGCTCCAGGCAAGATGATCTTGTGGCAAAATAATCTCGAATCATCTTGTCATTAAACGATTTTGCGCATTCTATGCGCCGCAAATATCACTTGTCGATTGCAGGCGTGGCTTTATTAGAGCATTACCTATTCAATGGTTTTATCGAGTGTTCATACAGCTTGAACTCGCTATCCGCCGCGACGTTGCCGCCGCAAATGACCGCAACAGGGTTCTTGCAGTCTATCACGAGGTTCTGATGCTGCATCAGGGCCGCGATCACTGCGGCACCGGCCGGTTCGACCAGTTGATTGCATTCCTGCCAGAGCCAGCGCATGGCGGCGATGAGCGTGTGATCGTCTACCAGCACAATCTCATCGACGTATCGTTGCGCGAGCGTGAGCGTGCGTCTGCTGACGCTGCGCGGTGCGAGCGTGTCGGCAATCGTGCGCGTTTCCTGCAAGGGCGTGACTGCGCCTGCTCGAATGCTGGTCAGCATGGTCGCAGCGCCGGCCGGTTCCACACCGATCACGCGCATTGCCGGTTTGCTCTGTTTCAATGCCGCAGCCACGCCGCCAATCAATCCGCCGCCGCCAATGCCGATCAAAGCGCAATCAATATCGGGCGCGTCCTCCAATAATTCCAGGCCCAGAGTGCCTTGCCCGCACAGCGTGGTTTCAGCGTCAAAAGCATGCACGTAATACATGCCGGATTCTTTGGCATGCTCGAGTGCTTTGAGGTTGGCATCGTCCCAATCCTGGCCGTGCTTGAAAATTTTTGCTCTCCATTTTTCAATCCGCGCACGGCGATCTTCCGAGGCGCGCCCGGGCAAATAGACCACAGCCGGTACGTTCAGACAATGCGCGGCATACGCGAGTGCCAGGCCATGATTCCCACCCGAGGCCGTAATCACGCCGCGCGCTCGTTGTTCAGACGTTAATTGCAACAAGGTGTTGAATACGCCGCGTGCTTTGAATGATCCCCCGACCTGCATGTTTTCCAATTTGAAGCGAACGTGCGGGAAGTTGCCGGTGCCGAGCCGGGGTGGCGGCAGCATGGGGGTGTGCCGGACATGCGCAGCGAGGCGCTGGCGCGCGGCTATGAAACTTTCTAAAGGTAGGTCAAAATTCACCTTCGCGCTCCTGATTTCTCATGCAACGAAATAGTATGCAAAATCGCTGAAGGGGGCAATAAAAATTTCCGTGTTTTTTGATTTCGTTTTACTGTATTGGGTTGGACGAACACGCAGACAACGATTGCTAAAGCAGTGGCAGAGTTACCGAGAGCAACGAGATGGGTTTCTAAAAAGAAGCAGTAGCCTGAAAAAGATAAGGTAATGGGTGGGAGGCATTTCATCTCAAGCAGGCGTGCAAATTTAGTTGTTGATTCTGCGCGCCTGGATTCCTATCATTTAAGAAAGATCGTCACCCCGAGTGAGAAGGGAGGAGATGCTCATGTACGCCATCAAAATAAAAATATATGTAAAATATACTCGGGGTGACAATCAAACTCTTGATGATTCTGGCTATCTTTGAAATCTCGGAAGACCCTTCCTTTGAGGGCGTGCTTTCACTCGTACGATCTGCATCCCATAGATAACCGTGAATAACATGATCGAAGCGAGAACAGCGGCGAGCACCATGCCATGCTCCTTTCCGGAACGAACTGTTTTCCTAGCGGTACTGTTTTGGCGACCTATTGTTTAGACGCTCGATTCCCCAAAAAAGTTTCGACTGAGGGGCGGCATTCGTAAGATTTTCAACCCGAAGGAACAGGACATTATGGATCTGGGTTTGTCGCATAAAGCAGCTTTGGTAACCGGCGGCAGCCGCGGTATCGGCAATGCCATCGCGATGAGCTTGGCAGCGGAAGGCTGCCGTGTTGCGATTTGTGCGCGTGAGCAGAAGGCCTTGGAAGCCACGGCCGCAGAGCTCCGCCAATTCGGCCAGGACGTTTTGGCGTTACCACTCGATCTCGCACGGCAAGAAAACGCGCAGAAACTTGTGGACGAAAGCTGCAAGCGCTTTGGGCGCCTCGACATCGTTATCAACAACATCGGTGGCAATCGCCGCGGCGCGTTTGAAACGCGTACCGACGAAGAGTGGGAGGAAGTGCTCACGTTGAATTTGAAGGCCCATATTCGAGTAAGCCGCGCCGCGATTCCCCATCTGCGGCAGCAGGCAGGTGGCGTGATCATATTCATTGCTTCCATTTTCGGGAGGGAAGCCGGCGGCGAGGGGTTGTCAATTTATAACGCCACCAAGTCGGGCGTAATCAGCCTGGCCAAAATCATGGCCGCGGAGCTCGCCCGATACAATATTCGCGTCAACAGCGTCGCACCCGGCTCCATTCGCTTTCCCGGCGGGAGCTGGGATAAACGCGTCCAGCAAGATCCACAGGGCATGGCTGAATTCGTGAAAAGAGAAATCCCTATGGGCCGTTTCGGAACGGTGGAGGAAGTGGCGAACGTCGTAACTTTTTTGGCTTCTGAAAAAGCGAGTTGGGTGAGTGGAGCCTGCGTCAACGTCGATGGATGCCAGTCGCGATCATTGATTTGAGGATGCGTCGTTGTGGCGGGGGGACATTGTTTGGATTACTGGATTATTGGATCGATGGATTAAAGGCCTTATCAACACTCCATCACTCCAGTAATCCATCACTCCAACAATCCATCAATCCGACAATCAGGCAATCCTTTCAATCAAACTTCGTAAAAGTAACTTCCAGATACCGCGTCTGCCCGGTTGCGTGTTCCCATTGCACCAGAATCGGACTTTGATAGGTGCCGTGCACGACGCGGCTTTTGCCGGTTGAAGGCGGATTGGAGAGCAGCAGACTCACGTGGCGTTTCATACGCAGAAAGCGTGAAGCGGGCACGCGTATGAACGTCGACAAAATCTTTTCCACCACGGACTCGCTCACGCCGAAGGCATCCATCACTTCGTTGAACAAATGCACCAAATCGTACTTGGCGTAATCCATGGTTTTGCTTGGAATGGTCATGGGATCGAGCAGCAGATGTTTGCCCTGCATGGCCACGAATTTTAGGGGGTTGCGCAACACTTCGGCAAGATCGTGGCGCATCAACAAGGTCTCGTATTCATTCACGGTCAAGCCCGCGTGCTGCTCGTTCGGCGCCAGGGCCAGATCGATGCGGCCCTTTGCGATGCCAAAACTTTCCGCCAGGGTTTCGAGCTGCTCGAAAAAGCCGTAACGCGGGTCTTTGAGATTGATGGAATCGATGGGATGCCTGGAGACCGGGATCGCAATCCGGGCACGATGCACGACCGTTTCATCATTGTAAAACAACGCGCGCGTCTGCCGCGTGCGATGGCCGGCTTCGTGAATGCCGTCGAGATCGATGAAGTAGACCGGCTTGCCTGGGCGATTGACGTACGTCACGCAATTCTTCAAGCCGGAACCGATGAAGGTCAGATGCGAATCGCCGTTCCTAGGCTCGCATTTGCGCTGCTCCTCGCTCAGCTCCATGCGATATTCCATCTGGTCATGGCGATAATGCGCTTCGGGCGGGAAAAGCTTTTGGAAGGCGCGAATGAACGGCGTCACGTGATCGCGGCTGTAACGTAAGCGCGCACACAGGCTCTGCTCCAGATAGCCGGCGGTGGTATGAAAAGAACAGTATACGACCTTACGATACTCCGACAGAGCTTCGCCGCAATCCGCGGCGATGCGATGTGCGACATCTATAATATCAAAGCGTGCACGCGGCACGAGCGCCAGGGTGATTTCCTTGGGATGCGAGGCCATTCCAGCTCTCCAACTTGCCTTTCGGCGAATTTAATTCTCATTTTTTATGGTGCGCTTCCGACCGCCCTCGTGAGCAAAACAGCGCGAAAATAGGACTTCTAAGCTGAAATGTCAAGCGCTACTTCGTCAGGCGAAAGAGTGGTAACTTTCATACAAAACATTCATGTAGGTGAGATTGCCCGCGAATGCGGAAAAGAACATTGTGAACAAATCGAGTGAACGCAAAGTTACCATTATCATTGTTCCGTTATTGCAAAGTATCCGCTTAACACTTGACTCTTACTAACTTAGGTTGCCCTTGGAAATTTTCCAAACAGTTTTTTTGTTTCAGTTCGACCTTGAACGCGGAAAGGTGAAAAACTCCTTTTGGTTGATGCAGTAGTCCTTTACAGTTTTCGGCTGAAGAAGTGCCGTGGTTAAATTCATGAAAATTGGAAGCCTGTGCCAACGATCGACTGGACTTTTGCTCTGAACGCCTTCGTTGCCGTACTCGTGATCACCGATCCTCTCGGCAACACACCGATATTTGCCAGCTTGTTGAAAGACTATGGCTTACAGCAACGCCATGCCATGATTCGCCGGGCTTGCGTCGCGGCGGTTGCCATTTTGATTCTGTTCGCGCTGATGGGGGGAATCATCTTCAAATTCTTCGGCATCACACTAGGCGCGTTGCGCATTGCAGGCGGGATTTTGATATTCGGCATTGCGGCGGACATGCTCTCGGCGCAAAAATCGCGCATGCGGATCACACCCAGCGAGCAGATCGAAGCTCATCACGGCGGAGATATTGCCATCGTGCCGCTGGCGATTCCATTGATCAGTGGCCCGGGCGCGATTGCAACTGTGATGACGCTTGTGACACAGACGCAGACGATATATGGCACGGCTCTGGTCGTCGCCGCGGTTCTATTTTCCGGTTTGGTGTCGTACATCACTTATCGCTACGCCAGCCACTTTCTCATGAAAATGGGCGAAACAGCAATCAACATTATGACCCGCTTGTTGGGCTTGATTCTCGCCGTCATGGCTGTGCAGTTCGTTATCAACGGAGTTCGGGATTCGTTTCCGGAGGTTTTTGCTTAAGTACTATTCGTGACTCAATTTTTGAATATTGCCAACGGGCCGAGGACGGTACCGTTTTTCACCACCTCACTACTCCGGCGCTTGCGGTGAGGAATTATGGGATAGAATCCATGATCTAGTGCACTGTTACCTTAAAAATTATACTCTCCGCCGTGTCGTTCTGAAGGAATCTTGACAAAAATGACCACTGTGCTTATGCTTCACAAGATTCCTTCTGAATGACATCGTACGGATCAATGTGCAAGCAATTCGTCTGCGTGGTATAGCTCTATGCGATATCCTAAGCAAACACTGCTGCGATATTGATGGGCTGGTATACAGTTTGCCGAAATCGGCTGGGGGATCGTGTGCTTGGATCGCGATCTCCTGCGCTCGGTAACGCACGGAATTTTGTCTGGAAGTATCGCGCCCGGCGGGATCGAGGTCGTGTCTTAAGGGGTGAGATTGATGCGAGTGCGCCATCATTTCTCGAGTGAACTGTGGTTTGTCAAGCGGGAAGATGAAGCATGGGGAAAAAGCAGACGAGGCTTAACCTGGCAGTTGTTGGTTGTGGCTACTGGGGTCCGAATCTCATTAGAAATTTCAGGGCCCTTCCCGAGTGTCACGTCACGCGCGTTTGTGATCTCGATCACAAACGGCTGGAGCACATGCAACAGCTCTATCCAGAGGTCGAAACAAAGTTGAGTTTTGCGGATCTCGTACAAGATCGTGAGCTTGATGCCATTGTCATTGCTACGCCAGCACATTTTCATTTTGAACTGGCTCGTGAGAGCCTATTGGCAGGCAAGCACACGTTCATCGAGAAACCCATGGCCTCCTCGTCAGCGCAATGCTCGAGGCTGATTGCGCTCGCGGAAAAGCAAGGGCTAACCCTGATGGTTGGACATACTTTTGTTTACGGACCGGCGGTTCGAACAATGAAGGAGATTGTCGATTCAGGTCATATCGGGGAGATCTTCTATATCAACGCACAACGATTGAACCTGGGTTTGTTCCAAAAGGACATCAATGTCACCTGGGACCTGGCGACCCACGATATTTCGATCATTCTTTATGTATTGAACCAAAGCCCCGCTTTCGTCAACTGCCAAGGCAAAGCTTATTTGTCCCCCACTGTTGAAGACGTGACCAGCATGGCGCTGGATTTTCCGAACGGAAGCTTTGCCATGATTCAGAGCAGTTGGCTCGACCCCAGCAAGATCAGAAAAATGACGATTGTCGGCAGCAAGAGAATGATCGTATACGACGATACCGAACCATTGGAGAAGATCAAGATCTATGACAAACGCGTCGAACGGCCACCGCATTACGATACTTTCGCAGAGTTTCACTTCTCCTATCACTACGGCGACATGCATGCGCCATATCTCAAACAAGTTGAACCACTCAAAGTGCAATGCCAGCACTTCCTGGATTGCATCAAGACGGGCGTGAAACCGGATTCTAACGGTGCTGAAGGCCTGCGCGTCGTTCAAATACTTGAAGCGGCATCAGAGTCGCTGAAACGGGGTGGGGTCAAGGTGAAGGTGATGAGTTAACCGGGCACCAGGAATTTCTGTTGAAAAATTTCCGTATTCGCCGGAATGGCAGACGATAGCCGAATAGCTACAAATTTCGTAACTATTCAGCTCCTGTTTCTTGTAAGCGGATTGAACGGATAAAGCGGATTTCTAAAACTTGTTTTGCAGAATCACTATCCGTTCAATCTGCTTCATCCGTTTACTCTGCTTTTTTTGAGC
>JBOHQX010000040.1:0-3791 GCA_050732395.1 bacterium | reverse complement strand
AATTCGTCATGCGTGGCGTTCCGCATACATTGGCGCTTCCCACCTCGATCAACAGCCCCGACGGTCCACGCACGGGGTGGTCAGGTGACGGTGCGCCCGGCGATGGCTCGTTGCGTTCCTTTGCGATCGGGGCGGTTATTCAACACTTCACCAAGACTTTGAATCGCGTTCCCGGCGTTGATTTTCGGCTTCCTACCGAGGAGGAGTTGGACGCTTTGGAAGCATTTCAACTTTCCTTGGGACGCCAACAGGATTTGACGTTGCCCCTGCCGTTGCAGGGCACTGTGCCCAAGCGAGGACAGGAAATTTTTCTCGATAATGCGCTGGGCAAGTGCAACATCTGTCATTCGAATGCCGGTGCGAATGCGAATCTTGGTGGGCAAAATCGGGGTAACGCGAGTTTCGACACCGGGGTTGAAGATCTTCCCGACCTGCCGGCGGGTTTGACGGGCGAGCCGGTTCCGCCGGATGATGGCTTTGGCATTCCGGGTGACAGCACTTTCAATGTACCTCCACTGGTGGAAGCGGCTGACTCTGGACCCTTCTTTCATAACAACGCTATCGAAACCATCGAAGGAGCCGTGGCTTTCTACAATGGTGAGGCATTCAACAATTCACCATCCGGCCGTTTTTTGGCGAGCATAGATCCTAAGGGCGTAGGAATCAGGCTTGATGGAACTCAAATCGTGGCGGTGGCGGCGTTCCTGCGCGTGCTCAATGCCTTGGAGAATATCAGGGAGAGTATTGCATGCTTGGATTCAGGCGCCCAGAAAAGGTTCTCCGGGCATGAGGAAAGCAAAGCGCTGTTAGCTCGCGCGCGGCAAGAAACTGATGATAGTATTGGCGTTTTATCCGGCGCCGGTCTTCATCCTGATGCTGTAACCCATCTGGAGGAGGCGCGCCGGCTCACGCAGAAAGCCATGAATAGTAGTTTCTCCGGAAGCAAGCTCGCTCGGCGGGCCATCGTTGAACAAGAAAAGGCGAGGGCACGACTTGTCGAATAGGCGTGAGGTGCATTCAAATCAAAAATACAAAGTTCAAAGCCCAAAATTCAAACGAACCTTCGTGGGCTTTGAATGCTGTGCTTGGAGTTTTGAAAAACGGAGATGACCATGTTGAAGCATTTTAGAATATCCTTTGCCATCGTCGCATTGCTGTGGGGGCTGCCAAATACGTACGGACAGAAAGCAACGGAAATCTTCATTCCGGTCGGGGAATCTCCGGGGTTGTCCGGGAAATACACCAGCATTGGAAAAATTACGGCTATCGACCTCGCCAATCAGACCATCACGGTTGCTGATTCCTCAGGGAGTTATGAGGTAAAAATAGCAGAACGCACCCAGATTTGGTTGGATAAAAGCAAGCTCAGATCAACCAGTCAAAAGGGCGCTTACACTGATCTGCGCAAAGACCTGCTGGTCGAAGTCAAGTACGAAAAAAACCTTCGCCGGGACAGGGGCGAGGCGGAATGGATCAAGGTGCAAATTACTGAATGAGTGACATCAAATATTCAGAAATACTTTCGTAACAGTTCCGGTGTCATTCCTGCGAATGCAGGAATCTCCCGTTTTTGATCACACGGCCAGGAAAATCAATCGAGGAGATTCCGGCATTCCAGCGTGTCGCAGAATGCAGCATGAGCGCTTCCTCGATCATTCGTCGCGGCTGGTGGAGATGGATCCTAATCTTTAGTTGCTGGACCCTGCTGGGACTCTTCTCCGCAAGCCAAATCTATATTCGTTATGCTTATTATTCCGACCATCCCCCGTCCTGGCGACAGGCCTTGATCATCGCCTTTTCCGACTGGTATGCCTGGGGAATTGTGTCGCCATTGCTGCTGTGGCTGAACCACCGCGTTCCGATCACGCGGAATATGAAAAAGCGCCATCTTCTTGTTCATCTTCTCGCCGCGGTGATATGTTCTACTCTGAAAACAGTTATTGAGCTTCAGGCTTTTCGGATCATGACCGGAGCTACCCGGGCATTTACCATAACGCAATTGCAGTCGAATTTCCTCGCCTACCTTGCCATTGCCGGCTTTATTTGTGCCATCAATTTTTACAGCAAATATCGCGAGCACGAGCTGAAAGCCTCGCAGTTGGAAGCCCGTCTGGTGCAGGCGCAGTTGCAAGCATTGAAAATGCAGCTCCATCCTCATTTTCTTTTCAATACCCTCCACGCCGTCTCCACGCTCATTCATAAGGATCCGGAAGCCGCCGACCGGATGCTCGCGCGCTTGAGCGACCTGCTGCGGCTCACCCTGGAAAATGCCGGTGTGCAAGAAGTGGCTTTGAAGCAAGAACTGGAATATCTAGAGCGCTATTTGGCGATTGAACAAATCCGCTTTCAAGATCGTCTCACCGTGCGTATGGAGATCGATCCCGAGACGCTGGATCTGTTTGTTCCCAATTTCATACTTCAGCCGCTGGTGGAGAATGCCGTGCGCCATGGCATCGCTTCGCGTTCATCGCCTGGCCGGATCGAGATCTTCGCCAGGCGTGATCATGGCGAGCTGCAGCTTCAAGTGCGTGACGATGGTGCTGGCTTGCGGAAAGACCAATTGGTTTCACGCAACCACGGCATCGGCCTGACAAACACGCGGGCAAGGTTGCAGCAGCTCTATGGCCCGGCGCATCGTTTTGAAATGTGCAATACGCACGAGGGCGGAGTGGTGGTAACCCTGACCATTCCATCGCAACCGGCAGGTCAAAAGATGGACAATCACCTAGCGCGGAGGCAGAATGAAAATTCGAACGCTCATCGTGGATGACGAGCCGCTGGCGCGAGAAAGAATTCGTACACTTCTGTGCACCGAGGCGGATGTTGAAGTTGTCGGTGAATGTGTCAACGGTACTGGAGCCGTGGCCGCCATTCGGGAGCAGAAGCCGGATTTGTTGTTCCTCGACGTGCAGATGCCCGAGCTGGATGGATTCGAGGTCCTGCAAACGATTGGCCCGCATGAGATGCCGGCGGTGATATTTGTGACCGCCTATGATCGGTACGCTTTACGCGCGTTCGAGGTGCATGCTTTGGACTACCTGCTGAAACCGTTTGATCGGGAAAGATTTCAAAATACCCTGCACCGCGCTCGAACCCACGTTCAGCGCGAAAAGGAAAGCGATCTCAGCCAACGGTTGCAGACATTGCTCGAAGATTTTCGCGGCGAGCGCAAAGGCTTGGAGCGCCTGGTGGTCAAATCCGGCGGTCGCGTCATCTTTCTGAGAGTGGAGGAGGTCGATTGGATCGAAGCGGCCGGGAATTATGTGCAACTGCATGTCGGTCGGGATTCGCACCTTCTGCGCGAGACCATCAAAGGAATGGAAGCCCGGCTTGACCCCAACCGATTCTTGCGGATCAACCGTTCTACCCTCGTCAATATTGACCGCGTCAAGGAATTACAGGCATGGTTCAATGGCGACTATGTCATCATCCTCACCAGCGGCACACAATTGACTTCCAGTCGCGGTTGTCGTGAAAAAATCGACGCGCTGCTGAGAATGTCTTCCTGAGACAGTCCGGACGGTAAAAACTAAGACTTTGAATTCCAAAATTCTCTCGTTGTTCTTCCCGCGATCCCTGCAGTTTATCCCCTGCCTGCTGCAATTCATCCCAAACTTGTTTGTTCCATCGAACCCAAGCTTTTAATTTGCACTTGTTCATGGCCTTATCCGTGGGATTCTTGGAACGAGTTGCATACTGCCCGTTTCGCCGGAAGCGTGGTGAGAATTCATTATCGCCCGCATCCGCGGCATGGCGAAGAGGTGGAAGTTTTTTTGTCGTACAAATGCAGT
>JBOHQX010000039.1:0-32398 GCA_050732395.1 bacterium | reverse complement strand
ACTATGCAGCATTATTCCCCACGCACTCACGATGAAATTATTAGGAACCATGTTCCCGTCAATATCTTGTGATTCGAAACGGAAAGTAACGACAACCAAGATGCCATTAAAAGGCCAACACAAAGTGTTACAGCGTGCACGGTATACAAAGGTTTGCGGGTCTTGAGGTTGTTGCCGACGCCGCCCATGTCGCACGGCATTGAGCACATCTGCCAAATGCCCATATAGCTCACTATGCCTGTTGACAATGTGTTCCCAACGTTCTTCAGTTAAATAAATTTCTCGCCCATCATTGTCATGGACAAACCATTTACGCATGTGACCCCCAGAATTTACCTGGACAAATTTAAGCCTGCTTTCTTATCTTTGTCAAGGAAAATATCGAAGCACCAAATTGAGTCGGGATTGAAGCCGTGGGATTGAGATGGATGATCAGGAACGAAATTAAATCGTGATTTCAAGGGCCAAGCTTATTATGAAGACATTTCATAAATATACTAGCCAGGAAAGGAAATGCCAGCATGCTGAGTTCTCGCAAAGCCTTTCAGTTCGCAATCATCTTCCTTCTGCTCGTGGCCGGAGGCGCGTCGTTTGGCCAAACCCTCAAGCCCGGCCCTCAGGTACTGACTTTCTTTTCCGACGTCGACGACACGGAACAACCTTACGGTTTGTATTTGCCCAAAAACTTCAACCCAAAAAGCAAATACCCGCTCGTCATCATGCTCCACGGCGCAGGCTCGAATCACCGTTTGGACTTGCGCCGCGTCTTCGGCAAAAGCAATATGCCCGGAGAAACCGACGTCGAAGCAACCAGGTATTTTCCCGAATGGAAGGAAGTGAATTGCATTGTCGCCACGCCCTATGCGCGCGGCACTATGGGTTATCAGAGCGTTGCTGAAACGGACGTCTACGACGTCTTGGCCGACGTCAAGAGGCGTTTCCCTATTGACGAGGATCGTATCTACCTCACTGGATTATCCATGGGCGGCGGTGGTACGCTTTGGTTGGGCTTGAGCCGGCCCGATATATGGGCCGCGCTCGCGCCTGTGTGTCCGGTACCGCCTGACGGCACGGCAGAGCTTGCACCGAATGCACTCAACTATCCGGTGCATTTCTTTCATGGTGATGCGGACCCGGTCGTGGCTCCTGCCGGAGTTCGTGAATGGGTCAAGCGTTTTGAGGACCTGGGGACCAAAGTCGAGTACACTGAGTATCCGGGCGTTGGCCATAACAGTTGGGAGAATGCGTACAAAGATGAAGCCATTTTCGCGTGGTTTGCGCAGTTTCGACGGAATCGTTATCCGGATCGAGTGCGCTTCAACACGAACCGGTACAAGTATAACGGCGCTTACTGGGTCCAAATCGACGAGCTTGCGCCTGGAACCCTCGCGAGCATCGATGCAAAATTCACCGGCCCCAACCGCCTGGAGATATCAACCTCCGAGCTGGGCGCGTTCACTTTGAATTTGGCTGGACATCCCAAATTTGTTGCGAATCGCCCGGTCGAATTGAGTATCGACGGCAACACCGTCACCGCGAAAGTTACGAATTCGCTCTCGCTTTCAAAACGTGAAGGCCAGTGGACCGCGGCGAAATACGTGGCGTCCGCGTACGCAAAGCGACCGGAGGCGGAAGGCCCCATCAGCGCAGCCATTGCCAGCCGGCACGTTTATGTTTATGGTACTGCTGACAATCCGTCACCTGAAGTCTTGCAGGCCCGGCGTGAGCAGGCCGACCATGCCGCAAATTGGTCCGTGGATCGCGGGCCTTTTCTTCGCCGTGTGATGGTTTTCCCGCGTGTGTTAGCCGACACAGAGGTGAGGCCGAGCGATCTCGAGACGTCGAACTTGATCCTGTTTGGAACGAAGGAAACCAACAGCCTTATTGCTGAGTATGGCGACCGGCTGCCCATCCAGTACAATGCTGCCACTGCTGGTTATGGGCTGGTTTACATATTTCCGGTGGGAGAACGTTATCTTCTCATCAATTCTGGATTGCCCTGGTGGTCGGTTGCAGAGCCGGCGCAAAGTCCAGCGCCAACCACTCCTGCCCCGCGCCGTACCTTTCCTCGCCTGATCAGCGGCCCGATCACGACTCTTATGGGCTTTGGGGACTACGACTATGTTCTCTTCAAATGGTCGGCGGAAAACCTGGTCGCGGCAGGCCACTTCGATAGCGGCTGGCGCGTGTCCGACTCAGAAATCGAGAAAATGCAATCTTCAGGCGCTGTCACCATTGGAACAGTCACGATGAAATCACAAAATTGAGCATTGGCCGCAACCGTGACGCATCATTCATGATGCGTCTTGTCAAAGAAGCCCAACGGCTGACGGGAGAATTACAACATGGAATGTACGAAACTGCTTTTGCCTGCGTTCCTGACTGTGGCATTCACGACCGCATGCGAAAAACAAAGCGATTCCGGGAACACGCAATCTGGCCTGCCGGTGATCGGAGTATCTCTGTTAACGATGGCGAACCCTTTCTTTATTGAGATGGGCAACGCCATCAAGGACGAGGCGAGTAAGCACGGCTACGATGTCATCATGACCGCCGGAGAGTTTGATCCAGCCAAACAACAGAATCAGGTCTCCGACTTTGTTGTCAAAAAAGTCGCCGCCATTTTGCTCTGTCCGACTGATTCCAAAGCCATAGGTACGTCCATCGCCAAAGCCAATGAGGCCGGAATTCCGGTATTCACCGCAGATATTGCGTGTTTGGCGGAAGGTGCGAAAGTCGTGTCGCATATTGCTACGGATAATTATCAGGCCGGGCGATTGGCGGCGCAGGCGGTTATCGAGGCATTGCAGGGCGCCGGAAAAGTTGGTATCATTGGCCACCCTGAAGTGGAATCCGCTTTCGTGCGCGTCAAGGGATTTGAAGATGAAGTACGAGAGCAGAAGGAAAAAAGCGGGCTCAATCTCGAGTTGGTCGCCAAGCTTGCGGGCAGCGGCGTGAAAGACAAATCCTTCAAGGCGGCTGAAGACATGCTTCAGGCGCATCAGGATTTGAAAGGCATATTTGCGGTCAACGATCCCACTGCATTGGGTGCAGTAGCAGCCATCGAAAAGGCCGGCAGAGCGGGCCAAATCAAAGTCGTCGGAATCGACGGCCAACCGGAAGGTCTGCAAGCGATCAAGGAAGGCAAGATTTACGCGGACGTCATTCAGCATCCAGATAAAATTGGGGCAAAGGCGGTTGAAACGATTGTGAAATACATGAAGGGCGAGCAGGTGCCGCCGACGATTCTGATCGCGGCAAATATTTATCGCCAACAGGATGCGGTGACGCCGTGATGCTTGACTCGTGACGCAACATTCATGTTGCGTCCGTGATTGAGCTAAAACTTTCGGTACAACATGAATGTTGCGCCACGTGCCGAAGTAAAGCAACATTTATGTTGCTTGAGCGAGTGTACGCTAAAGGCAAGGATGGGATCGAAATTTCCAAGAACGGGCCAGTCTTTGGTCATTATATTATGATGTGGCGCAACATGAATGTTGCGCCACGTGCAGAAGTAAAGCAACATTTATGTTGCTTGAGCGAGTGTACGCTAAAGGCCAAGATGGGATCGAAATTTCCAAGAACGGGCCAGTCTTTGGTCGGCATATTATGATATGGCGCAACATGAATGTTGCACCACGTGCTGAAGTAAAGCAACATTTATGTTGCTTTAGCGTGTGTACGCTAAAGCCAAGGATGGGATCGAAATTTCCAAGAAAGGGCCAGTCTTTGGCCGGCATATTATGATGTGGCGCAACATGAATGTTGCGCCACGCAACTATAAATGGAGGGGAAAATGTCCGAAAACGAAACGATTTTCTATCGGCGCGATTTACCTCACTTTCATCCAAAGGACGCCATATTCTTCATCACTTTCCGGCTGGCAGGCTCACTGCCGGTTGCTGTCTTACAAAGGCTGCGACAAGAAAGAGAGAACGGGCTCCAGCAACTCAGAAAAAAATACAGTGGTGAAGAATTCGATCGTGAGAAATACAAGCTTGAAAAACTCCACTTTGTCCGCATGGATGAATGGCTTGATCGCGCCTCAACCGGGCCGCACTGGTTGAAAGATGAACGCATCGCTCGCATCGTCGTGGAAAGAGTTCACGATCTCGACGGCAAGAAGTATGTTCTGATCGCTTATTGCATTATGCCCAATCACGCTCATTTGTCTTTCGACACGAGCGGCTACAATCAAGCCTCTGCGACAAACGTTGCCGGAAAGACCAAGGACTATCCCGTTGGAGATACCTTGAGACTGCTGAAAGGAAGCACATCACGGTTTTGCAACCTTGAGCTTAACCGCACCGGTGCATTCTGGCAAAGGGAGAGTTATGATCACTATGTGCGCGATGAAGAGGAGCTTCACAGGATCATTGGGTACATTGTGAATAATCCAGTCAAGGCAAGGTTGGTGAAAAACTGGCAGGATTGGAAATTCACTTATCTCAATAAAGATTTTATGGCTTGAACGTGTGACGCGACATTTCCGCTCAACATGAATGTTGAGTCACGAGTTACAAGCCACTTGCGTTCGTGACGCAACATTCATGTTGCGTCATCGGCAGATGCAACCAGGATTTTTCTAAGCGTGTGACGCGACATTTCCACTCAACATGAATGTTGAGTCACGGGTCACAAGTCACGTGCGTTCGTGACGCAACATTCATGTTGCGTCATCGGCAGATGCAACAAGGATTTTCCAAGCGTGTGACGTGACATCTCCACTCAACATAAATGTTGAGTCACGAGTCACGAGTCACGAGTCATGTGCGTTCGTGACGCAACATTCATGTTGCGTCATCCTCAAATACAAACATGAAGCTCAAGAGCACAAAATCATTTTTCACGCGATTGTCTTCCGACCATGGCATGGTGGTTATGCTGCTCCTGCTGTGCGTGTTTTTCTCCTGGGCAACTCTGCAAGAGCAGCATCCCGAAGGTGCTGCAGCGGCAGAAATAGTTGCTCAAAATATTGCGAGCTCCTTCGCACAAAAATCCAATATTCTGGTGATCGCCAAAACCACTTCCAATGACCTGGAATTCGCGGAAAGCATACAGTTGCAGCTGCAGGCAGCGGGATTTAATATTATCGAGGTGGTGAACGGCGACCCCGCTGCTGTGCGCCGGTCCTTTCAAGCTCTGGCCGGCTCCGGCGTGAGAGTCGACGTCGTTGCTGCGACCAAATCTTATGAGCACGCCATCAGCAGTATCAAATCCGATTTTACGGAATTTCTTGCCGCCAAAATCGTGATCGCCGACGGCTACCAGTGGCCGACGTTTTTGTTGCAAGAGAATTTGATCAACGTGTTCAATCAAATCGCGGTGATCGCGATCGTTGCCATTGGTATGACGATGGTCATCATCACCGGGGGTATAGATCTGTCCGTCGGCAGTGTGATTGCGCTCTCCGCGGTGGTGGCCACCAGCTTGATCGTAAAAATGGGAGGCGTGCATGCCGGTACCTTGGCGATGATCGCTGCTTCACTACTCGCTATTTTCGTTTGTGGCTTGATCGGTGCAATGTGTGGTTTGATGATTACCAGATTCAATATTCCTTCTTTTATTGCAACGCTGGGCTGGATGCTCGTCGCCAGCGGTCTGGCCTTCATCATCGCGCGCGGCGAATCGATATATGAAATTCCAAGCTCTTTTGTCTGGCTGGGGCGCGGTGCGGATCTCTTTTCCATCCCAAACGCAGTGGTGTTGATGTTGTTTCTGTATCTGCTGGCCTACTTTATCATGTCGCGAACCATCTTGGGACGATATATCTACGCCGTCGGAGGCAACGTGGAAGCATCGCGCCTTGCCGGCGTCCGGGTGAATTGGATTCTGCTGTTTGTGTACACCACGTCCGGGCTGTTGGCGGGATTAGGGGGCATCATCCTGGCTTCACAGCTCAAAAGTGGCGCGCCGACCTACGGACTTCTTTACGAGCTGTATGTGATTGCTGCGGTCGTGGTCGGCGGCACCAGCCTCTCCGGTGGCGAAGGCAAGATTATCGGAACGCTGATCGGCGCCTTGATGATCGGTGTGATCCAAAACGGGATGAACCTAACAGGTGTGGAAAGCTACGCGCAGAAGGTGGTATTGGGCTTGGTCATTCTGGGCGCAGTTTTGTTGGACAAGCTGCGTAGCAAAAGATGACGCGAAGACCATGATATGATTAGCGCCCATGCGAAGTCCTTATTCTGTCATGCAGAATGCATCTCGCAAGGGCCTTACGGCTTGGTGGAGACGGCCTCCAGGCCCCGGGTATTGTGCTAACGTCAACCAAGATCTGCGGGATGACATTTCAAGGTTTTCGAAAAGGCTCTGTGCCATTGTTGACCAAATTATTCACCAAGATAGATAAGGAGGATCAGGCTTTGAACCGCAGTCCATTCACTCTCGGGCTATTGGGCGCATTTTTATGCTTGGGTGTTTCGTCGCTGCTCGGCTCCGACGGCCCGGCTCAACCGGTGACTCCTAATCCTTCACCCGAAGCCGTGAATCTCTTGCAGTATATCTACAGCATTTCCGGCAGGCACACACTGGCGGGCCAGCACTGTGTGCCTCTGGTCGGATCCACCCGTCTGGCCGGTACGCATAGACAAACCAACCACTACCCAGTCGTGTTTGGACAGGATTTCGGCTTCAGCCCGCCCGGGACCTGGGATGGCATCAATTTCCGCCAGCAGATCGTAGATGAAGCCATCCGGCGACATGATGAAGGTTTTATCATCACGCTCATGTGGCATGCCGTTCGCCCCGTAGATGAAGAACCGGTCACGTTCCGCGAATCCATACAAGGTAAGCTCACGGACGAGGAGTTGCAAAACCTGATCACGCCGGGGACAGAGCTCAATGAAAGATGGAAGGCGCAGGTGGATGTAATTGCCTGGCATCTGAAGCAATTGCGGAACGCCTCCGTACCCGTGCTGTGGCGCCCTTATCACGAAATGAACGGCGGATGGTTTTGGTGGGGGAAGAAAGGAGGTGACACAGGTTACAAGAAGCTGTATCGCATGCTGTTCGAGCGATTGGTGCGCTTCCATGGACTGAATAACCTGATTTGGGTGTTCAATACCAATGAAGTAAAAGACAACGTCGATCCCCATGAAGCCTATTATCCCGGCGACGAATTCGTGGACATTCTGGCCACGGATGTCTATACGCAAGGGTTCGATTCGCTCAATTATGCGCAGCTTCTGAATTTGGCAGGCGACAGACCCATTGCGCTCGGCGAGGTGGGAAGAACGCCGGCACTGGAGATTCTCCGCAAGCAGCCGCGCTGGACCTGGTTCATGGTTTGGGGCGATCCCGAGGGTCTGGGCAGAGAGCGCGAGGCGTTTCTCAATCTCTACGGCAGTGAAGAGGTCTTGACTCTGCAAGAACTGCCCTGGGTTGTTTTGGGACAGCCGAAGATACATTTTCCAATTTTGAAATAGGCGAGAACATTCGAAACGAGCGAGGGCTTTATGCAAGCAGCTTCTGCAGGGATTTCAGTGCCAAGATCGCAGGCTTATCGTCCGATCTTCTGGGGTGGTTTGATCGCCGGCGCTCTGGACTTGACGGCTGCGTTCGTCAACAGCGGTGTGCGGGGAGTGGGTCCTCTGCGCGTTCTGCGCGCAATAGCAAGTGGATTGCTTGGCGCGGACGCGGCCAAGGGCGGCTTCGCTACCGCAACGCTCGGCTCTGTGTTGCATTTTTTGATCGCGACCGCGGCCACCGCCGTGTACTATGCAGCGAGCCGGAAGATGAATGTATTGGTACAGCAGGCGATTTTTTGCGGCACGATTTACGGCGTCGCGGTTTATTTGTTCATGAATTTGATTGTGTTGCCACTCTCCGCGTTTCCTTATAAGATCTCATACACGCTTGAAGCGGTCGTTACCGGTTTGATCATACACATACTCTTCGTTGGATTGCCGATTGCGCTGGTCGTGCGCTGGCACTCGAAATAACGTGGCGTAGGCCGCCAGCCTGCGCGCCCGGACCGGCCGAAGGCTGACGCCAGAAAAAGTGTCATATGTGCCATGCTTCATCTGATCATAATTCTTTGAAATGCATTCTTGCCAACTTGCTCCCTAGGAACGTTAATTTCATTTAGCGCAGTCGCTGAAATGACACAAATCACCGATTCCACCATGATCTCTGAGACGCAGAGGCCAGTAGGCCTACGCCGGCAACTCGGGCTCGCCTCGGTCACGGCTTTGGTTGTAGGTGAAGTCATCGCGGTTGGAATTTTTCTCACTCCGGCCGAGATTGCAAAATCGCTGGGCTCTCCCTTTTGGATGCTGGTGGTTTGGTTGGTGATGGGCGTGATGGCGCTCTGCGGCGCATTCTGCTATGGCGAGCTCGCGGCCCGATTTCCCGAAGC
The DNA here is from genome assembly GCA_050732395.1 of bacterium. Taxonomy (GTDB): domain Bacteria; phylum Zhuqueibacterota; class Zhuqueibacteria; order Zhuqueibacterales; family Zhuqueibacteraceae; genus JBIOXB01. The sequence continues at coordinate 24,033 of JBOHQX010000039.1, read as the reverse complement.
AGGTGGTGGATACGTTTATTTGCGCGAAGCTTACGGTCCGGGGTTGGCATTCTTGTACGGATGGAAATGCTTTTTTGTAATGGATCCGGGCATCACGGCCGCGCTCGCCGTGGGACTGGCCAGCTATGCCGCATACCTGACGAGCTTGTCTCCGCTCGCCCAAAAGCTTCTCGCCCTCGCGGCGATCCTGGCGCTGGCTATGGCAAACATATTGGGCGTGCAGCTTGGCGCGAGGCTCATGCGCTGGCTGACCGTGCTCAAGCTCGGTTTGCTGGGATTGATCATTGTTTGGGGATTTCTACTCCAACTCGGCGATTGGTCGAATTTCACGCCGTTTGTCGCGCAACGAACGGGCTCGGCGCCGCTCATGAGTGCGCTCGCTGGCGGGATGGTTGCAGCGTTTTTTTCTTTTGGCGGGTGGTGGGACGTCAGCAAGCTCACCGGAGAAGTGCGTGAGCCGGGGCGCACCTTGCCTCGTGCCATGGCATTCGGTGTCACGATTGTGACTTTGGTTTATATCTTGACGAGCGCTGTATTCTTCTACCTGGTGCCGCTCGAACGTGTCACCTCTGGTGAAACTTTCGCTGTACAGGCAGGTGAGGCACTGTTTGGCCGCGCCGGTGGCGAGGTTTTCGCAGCCATCGTCGTGGTTTGCGTCTTGGGCAGCCTCGCCGGGCTTATTATGTCTGCCCCGCGCGTGTACTATGCCATGGCGCGCGATGGATTGTTTCCCAGAGCGGCGGCCTCTCTTCATCCGAGGTTCGGAACACCTGCTCATGCCATAGCGCTTCAGGCGGCGCTGGCGAGCGTGCTGGTAGCGATCGGCACTTTTAATCAGATCGTTGCTTACTTCATCTTTGTGACCGTACTATTTATCGCACTCACCGTCGCAGCCGTGTTTGTGTTGAGCCGCAAGGAGACGAGCAGCAGCGATTACAAAACTCCTGGTTACCCTTTGACGCCGCTCCTATTTCTTGCGCTCGTAGTAGTGCTCTTGTTCCTGTTTGCGTCACAAAACCCCAAACAGGCATTTCTCGGGGTTGGCATCGTGGCCCTCGGGTGGCCGGTTTATCATTGGGTTTTTCGAGCAAGAATCAAGCACAAGGCTTGAACGCTCAATTGGAGTTATGAATAACTTGGAGGTTGCAACCGATCACCTACAATGTTATAATTAAGGCTGAAATGATAATTCAGTTTCGAAACGATTAATTTCCATCTACAGGACCAAATACTATGAGGATACTCCAATTAGACATTGTGGGCTTTCGCTCTCTCAAACAGATCAGTTGGAAACCCGGTGATTTGAATGTCGTCATTGGTGCCAATGGCACGGGGAAGTCCAATTTATTACGATTTCTTGAGTTGATGTCCATTTCTGCTCAATTCAGACTTCTAGGCAAACACATCCAATCGCTGGGTGGTATGGAGCCGATTGCCTGGGATGGGCGGGCAACCAGTATTTCATTCAAGTTAAAAGCCTCACCTGTGCATGAAAAACTGAATGTGAAAGATGAAGGTATAATTTATGAACTGGAACTGGCGCGTCTCGGCAAGGGTAGTTCCTACAAAATAAATAGTGAGCTTTTGTCGACCTATTCTCAAACTCAAAGTGATAAACAATCGAAGCCCGCGCTCATTCTCAAGAGGTCTGGTTCCGATGTGTGGCTTTTTGATCAAGAAGAACAAGCCATGATGCCTCGAGATGATCTGCAAGACGAGCGCTATCTTGAGAAGCCTGAAAGTGAAACCTATTTGTCAATTCCTTTGCCCATTGTTGATGATCCACTAATGGTAGTCTTTAGGCATGAATTAGCTTCCTGGGCCATTTATCACGATATGCTTGTACATAAGGATGCTATCATTCGTCAGGCTGCCGTAGCGCGCGTTGAAAAGCGAGTCGAGCCGGATGGCCAAAACCTCATCCCAGTTTTGCATACGCTTTACACTGACGATCGTGATTTCAAGAAAGAAATTAATACGGCAATGCGTGCCGCCTTTGGAGGTGATTTTGATGAACTGGTTTTTCCACCTGCTGCGGACCAAAGAGTCCAATTACGTATTCGGTGGAAATCGCTCAAACGAGAACAATCGGCAGCCGATCTCTCTGATGGCACGTTACGTTTCCTTCTGCTCTTAACCATTTTGGCCAGCCCATCACCTCCGCCGCTCATCGCAATTGACGAGCCTGAAACAGGTTTACATCCTTCCATGTTTCCGATCATAGCTGAATATGCTGTTGATGCGGCGAGCCGCACGCAAGTTATCTTTACCACGCATTCTCCGCAATTTTTAGATGCTTTCACTGATACCAAACCGACCACGAGCATCGTGAAATGGGAAAATGGGGAAACAACACTCAAAGTTTTGAATGGTGAAGAGTTAGATTATTGGCTGGAAGAATACACCTTGGGCGCGCTCTTCAAATCTGGGGAATTGGAGGGCATGGGATGAAGTTCATTCTGTTCGTCGAAGGACATACGGAAAGGAATGCTTTACCGGCGTTTCTGAAAACATGGCTTGATCCAAAGCTGACGCAACCCGCTGGAATCATCCCCGTTCGTTTTAACGGCTGGCGTGAATTGGAGAAGGAGATGCGGAAGAAGGCCGGTTTGTACCTCAATAGACCAGATAAGGATGCTATCATTGCAGCCATTGCTCTACTGGATCTTTACGGGCCTACATTTTATCCTAAAGACAAGAAAACGGCGAAGGAACGTTACGAGTGGGCGAAAAAGTATCTTGAAATGAAAGTGGGGCAAGAACGATTTCGCCAATTCTTCGCAGTGCATGAAACTGAGGCTTGGCTCTTGAGTGATCCTAGTTTATTTCCCACTGACGTTAAAAAGGCTCTGTCCAAGAAAATCAAATCCCCGGAACAGGTCAACTTTGACGAACCTCCTGCCAAACTCCTGCAACGTCTGTATAAAGAGAAAACCAATCGAATTTACAAAAAGACTACACACGGAAGCGAACTATTCCACCAGCTTGATGTAGAACTCGCCTATGCAAAGTGTGCCCGGCTCAAAGAACTGTTGGATGAAATGTTCAAATTGGCAAAATCAGCCGGTTTGTGAAAGCCAACTTTCGTCAATCCGGTGTCGGTACGTACTTACCAAGCAGAGGTATCATGACCTGGATTCGAACCGTTCCACTAGCAGAAGCAGATGAGAAACTCCGCCATGCGCTCGAAGCACAGCGCGCTTTGTATCCCATCGAATATGCCCAACCCGTGCATCCAACGGATGATGGCACCTCCGGCATCGTGGCCTCCCACAGCCTGATTCCCGACGCTCTGTATCACGCCTTTGCCACTTTCGGCGTGTTGATGTCGCCCGAGCTTCCGCTTACACGTCGGCAGCACGAGATGATCACCACCATGGTTTCAGTCTCCAACCGCTGCCATTACTGAATCGAATCCCACGCAGAGTTTCTGCGTCGAGTCACATTGGATGAAGCGTTGGTGCGGGCGCTGCAAGAAGATTACAAATCCGCGCCGATTAGCGCGCAAGATCGTGCGATGCTGGATTATGTCGTGCAATTGACCAGGGACGCCACGAAAATTTCCCCACAGGATCATGAGAGATTACGTGCTGCCGGGTTCGACGATAAGGCCATTCTGCAAATGACGTTGATCGCCTCCTGGTTCAACTACATCAATCGTGTTGCAGATGCCTTGGGCGTCGGGCGCGACTACTGAAAATCCGGTGATGGTGAAGTCTTTGCAAAAAAGAATCGCGCCAGGATCTCTGTAGCCGTGGTGCTCCATTGCGAGGGGACAAAAGTTGGCAATTTTGAAGGTGATTTTGTAGCTTTGTCGGTGCCATGAACTCTTTAACTAGTAGGTGCATTTTTCTATGAAACTGAGAATCGGTCTCGTGGCTTTATCGCTGATTTTGAGCATCCTGATTGGCCTGTCATTATCGCGCCGCGCGCATTCAACGGACAGCAGCGCAAGTCAAAATGAATTACTGATCGGCCTTTCGATGGATACCTTGAAAGAGGCGCGCTGGCAAATGGATCGCGATCTGTTCGTGGCCGCGGCCGAAGCCCTGGGCGCTAAGGTGTTGGTACAGTCCGCAAACAGCGATGACACGCGCCAAATGCAGGACGTGCAGGCACTACTCAGCAATAACGTCGACGTGCTCGTCATCGTTCCGCACAATGGCCAGGCGATGGCGAAGGCGGTTCACCTTGCGCACGAAGCCGGCATTCCGGTGATCGCTTATGATCGCCTCATTACGGACTGCGATCTCGACATTTATATCTCGTTCGACAATGTCCGAGTCGGCGAGAAGCAAGGGCAATATCTCGTAGAACATTTGCCCAAGGGCCGCAAGGCGCGCATCGTTCGCATCTACGGTGCCAAGACAGACCACAATGCTTCTCTCTTCAAGCAGGGGCAAGACAACGTACTTGCACCTCGAATTGAACGCGGCGAAATCGAAGTGATCCATGAAGACTGGGCGGAAAACTGGACGCCGGAAAACGCCAAGAAAATTACGAATGCGGCTATTACACGCCACGGTACGAATTTTGACGCGATCCTGGCCTCCAACGATGGCACTGCTGGTGGCGCGATTCAGGCGTTGATGGAAGAAGGGCTTTCAGGCAAAATTTTGGTGACGGGCCAGGATGCCGACTTGGTGGCGTGCCAACGTATCGCTGCCGGCGCGCAAGCGATGACGATCTACAAACCCGTTCGGCACCTGGCGCAAAGCGCCGCCAGATTGGCGGTACATCTCGCCGAAGGCAAGCCGGTCATTGCGAAAGATGCCATCCCCAACGGCAGGATCGAGGTCCCCTCGGTATCGCTGGAAGTGGTGACGGTCACCTCCGAGAATTTGGCTGCCACGGTCATCGCGGACGGCTTTCACTCGTATGAGGACATCTATCGCAACGTGCCTGAATCCCAGAGGCCGGCGAAGCAATAAAACGCAACGCGAACTTCAGTAAATAAGGACCTGTCCGAAAACCCTGGAATGTCATCCCGCAGGGATCTTGGTTGACTCGGGCACAGTGCCTATTTCAGGCCAGAGTGCAGAATCCACCAAGATGCTTTCAGCATGACGGAATGAGGTTTTCAGATAGGCGCTAAGGCAAAAAGATTAAGGGCAAAACAATTCTCAATCATTATGTCCGAATCCAACAACTCCAGCCGAAAAATTCTACAGATCGAGAAACTCGTCAAACGCTTTCCCGGCGTCGTCGCGCTCAAGGAGGTTTCGTTTGACGTTACTCAGGGTGAAGTGCACGCACTATGCGGCGAGAATGGTGCCGGCAAATCGACGCTGATCAAAATCCTTTCCGGCATCCATCCTGCCGGCAGTTATGAAGGCACGATCAAGCTTATCGGCCAGCCTTCCAGCTTCCATGGCATCGCCGACGCGGAGAAAGCCGGGATCGCGGTCATCTATCAAGAACTGGCGTTGGTGCGCGGGATGACGGTGGCAGAGAATATCTTTCTCGCCGCCGAGCCGCGGAAAGGCGTCTTCATCGATTGGAACAAGGTCTATGCGCAGACGCAGAAATTGCTGGATCAATACGGACTACATCTCGATCCCGCAGCGGTCGTGGGTGATTTGGGGATTGGTCAGCAGCAGCTCGTTGAAATTGTCAAAGCGCTCTCGAAGAATTCGAAAATTCTTTTGCTCGACGAACCCACGGCGGCGCTGACGGAATCCGAAGTCGAGATTCTCCTGCGCATCGTGCGCCAGCTCAAGACCAAGGGCATCACTTGCATCTACATTTCACACAAGCTCGATGAAGTGTTTGCCATCGCCGATCGTATCACCGTGCTGCGCGACGGCGAGAGCGTCGTGACGTTGGACGCGAAGCAAACCAACAAGAGCGAAGTCATTCGCCACATGGTGGGCCGTGAAATCAAAGATTTGTTTCCACGACGGTCGAGCCGACGCGGCGAGGTGCTGCTCAAAATTGACAACCTCTCCGTCGGCGTGCCCGGAAAATCAAAACCGGTTCTGGATCAAATCAGTCTCGAGTTGCACGCCGGCGAAGTGCTCGGGTTCGGCGGTCTCATGGGCGCCGGCCGCACGGAATTGCTGATGCATCTCTTTGGCGTTTATGGGCAGCGGCTGTCGGGTAAAATTTTTCTTCATGGTAAAGAACTGCCGGTGCGCTCGCCCACCGATGCCATTGCCCGTGGTTTGGTATTGGTCAGCGAGGATCGCAAACGGTACGGATTGTTTTTGGAAAAAACGATCGGCTTCAATATCTCGTTGGCTGCGCTGCAACAGCTTGTCCACCATGGCCTGATCGATCACAACCGTGAGATCAAGAGCAATCAGAGCTATTTCGATGCGCTCGGCATCAGAGCGCCGGGACAAGAGACCATGGTCGCGACCCTTTCCGGCGGCAATCAGCAGAAGGTGGTGTTGGGCAAAGCTCTGATGACGCAACCGGCCGTGGTTTTTCTCGATGAGCCCACCCGCGGCATCGATGTCGGTGCCAAGGTCGAAGTTTATGAGATCATCAACAAACTCACTGAACAGGGCAAAGCCGTCGTGCTGGTCTCCAGCGAATTGCTCGAGCTCATGGGCATGAGCGATCGCATGCTCATTTTGAGCAACGGCAGGATTGGCGGCAGCTTTGCCAGAGAGCAGGCGACGCAGGAAGCGATTCTGACTGCGGCCATGGCTTTCAGTTGAATGACTTTTGTGGGCCGAATTGTTGGCTTTGCCGGGTAACTCTGATAATTTTAGATTGACCATTAGCGATTAGCGATTTACGATCTACAATCGTAAATCAATGACTAGCTAGATGTCCTTTTGACTAGGAGGAGGAGGAAGCCATCCACACCAAAATTTCCATCCGCGATTTTTCCATCGGCATTGCGCTCGTTTTGATCTGGGCGTTTTTCGCCGTGGCCTCGGACAAGTTTCTGAGTGCGCGCAATCTCTCCCTGTTGTCGATTGAGTTGGCCGTTACGGCTACGCTGGCGTTGGGTATGCTGCTCGTGCTCTTGCCTGGAATGATCGATCTTTCCGTGGGCAGCGGTGTGGGATTGATCGGGGGCATTGCGAGCGTGCTCGTATTCAAGCACCATCTGCCTTCTTCGCTCGCGATGTTGATTGGCTTGGTGTTCGGCCTGGTGGTCTGGTCGCTGATGGGGCGGCTCATCATTACCCAAAGAATTCCTGCCTTTATAATCACCCTGGGTGGCCTGCTCGTCTTCAAAGGGGCCTTTTGGCTCGTGATTCAAAACGCCACTATTCCAGTGGCGGAAGGTAATACCGTCAATCTGTATTCCTCCTTGACGACGCATTATTTTCCCGCATGGAGCAGCTACTTGCTGGCGCTGTTGGTGGGCACGGCGTTGGTGTGGTCGAAGCTCCGCGGCCGCAAACAACGGCAAACGCATGGCTTTGAAGTCGATGATGCGGAATTGACTTTTCTGAAATTGTTCATCAGCTTGCAAGCGCTGTTGCTGGCGGTCATTGTCATGAACCAATTTCGCGGCATTCCGCTGGCGTTGGTCATTCTTTGCCTGCTGGCCTGGCTCGTGCACATGGTCACGCAACACACGCCCTTTGGGCGTTATCTCTACGCCATCGGCGACAATGAAGAAGCCGCTATTTTATCCGGCATTCCGGTGCAGAAAGTCATCATTGCCGCCTACACGTTGCTGGGCGCCATCGTTGCGTTGACCGGCTATATGCAAACCGCGTATGCCGGCGCTTCGACGACGACCGTCGGCGATCTGATGGAACTCGACGCCATTGCCGCGTGCGTGATCGGCGGCACAAGTTTGAGGGGTGGACGCGGCACTGTGCTGGGCGTGTTGTTTGGCGCTTTGATCATGACCAGTTTGCTCAATGGCATGACGCTCCTGGCGGTTTCACCCGAGATGAAGTTCATGACTCGCGGCGTCGTGCTGGTGTTGGCAGTGTGGATGGACGTCGTGCTGGCGCGCAAAGCGAAGTAGCAATTTGACTCTTATCAGTTTGTCATTATTTTTGGAGATTACCTCCATGCCTGGCCGGCCTTTTGTTTTGGCGGAATCAACGTGGCAGACGATTCTAGCAACGGCCTATGAAGTCGCCGTGCTGCCCTGGGGCGCGACTGAGGCGCACAATTATCATCTGCCTTACGCGACGGATGTGATCGAAAGCGAGCATATTGCTGCCGAGGCCGCGCGTTTAGCATGGGATCAAGGTGCGCACGTGACTGTTCTGCCCACTTTGCCATTTGGCGTGAATACTGGACAGCTCGATATCAAATTGACCATCAACATGAATCCCAGCACACAGTTCGCCGTGCTCAATGATATTGCGGCTGCGTTGGCGCGGCAGAGCATTCCCAAACTAGTGGTTTTGAATGGCCACGGCGGTAATGATTTCCGCCAGATGATTCGCGAGCTGTCGCCGCAGCATGATCTATTCATTTGTACGCTTGATTGGTATCGCTGTCTTGACCTCTCGAAATTTTTCGATGAAGCGGGTGATCATGCCGGAGAAATGGAAACGAGCCTGATGCAATATCTCATGCCCGAGCTGGTGTTGCCTCTTTCCGAAGCCGGCGAAGGAAAAGCACGAAAATTCAAGATAAGCGCCTTGCGTGAAAGCTGGGCGTGGACGCAGCGAGACTGGCTGAGTGTGACGAGGGACACGGGTGTGGGCAATCCCAAAGCCGCGACACCAGAGAAGGGGGAGCGCTATTTTGCGGCAGTAACGCAGAAGATTGCCGGATTCTTGATGGAGCTGGCAAAAGCAGATAGACGAGATGTGTATGAATAATACTACAATGTTAGGTAGGCCGAGCTCCTCTAAGAGCCTATCCGCAATCCCTGAAATGTCATCCCGCAGGGATCTTGGTTGAGGCGGGCGCAATGCTTGTTTCGGGCCTGGATTCCGAATCAACCAAGATGCTTTCAGCATGACAGAATGAGGTTCATGGAAACAAGAAATATTCTCAGAATCGTCTTGTCCTCCCCAGGCGATGTTGACGACGAACGTCGCGTGATGGAGAACGTCATTGATGAGTTGAATCGCGGCATCGCCGATGACCGTAATTTACGGCTGGAGTTGACGCAATGGGAAACCGATACCTATCCTGGTTTTCATATTGACGGTCCGCAAGGGCTTATTGATCCTATTTTGAACATCAAAAATTGCGATATCCTGCTTGGAATTTTCTGGAAGCGTTTCGGCACACCAACGAAGGATACGTTGTCTGGAACGGAATATGAATTTCGAACAGCGCACAAGAGCTGGAATAATTCCGGGCGACCTTGGATTATGATGTACTTCAAAAATGCCAAACCTGATTTGAGGACAGCGAAAGAATCTGAGCAATACACGCTGGTTCTGAAGTTCAAAGAAGAGTTTCCCAATCAAGGCCTGTATTGGACTTTTGAGGATACACAAGAATTTGCAACATTAGCGCACCGGCATTTGACGAAATACCTCCTTGAACATTTTCCTGCCAAACAAGCAACCTGGATCGCCACCTCGCCTCTAAATCGTGAACTAAGTTTTATCCGCGAGTATTGCCAAAATTTGCAGCAAAAATTTTCCACAATACTGCTCTTTGGCGATAAGCGCTCAAGAGCAACGGATCAAGCAACAGTCAATGCACGTATGGCAGACGTCCAGCAGGGTTTTGTTCCATTACATTTGAAAGAGTGGCAGGACGAAGACCGCAAGCGGGAAACCCAGGCGCTCAATATCGACACGTTGTTTTTCAGTACGCAGCCGCGACGGCTATTTTTGATTCGAGGACTGCCCGGCAGCGGTAAGACGACACTGTTACGCTATTTGACGTACCGTTTTGCGAGCTTGGGCGCGACGGATAACAAAAAACTTACTCCGGTCTATCTACGCTGCAAAACCCTTAACCTAAGCGAAACGACGCTGGAAAAGTTGATTTGCGACCAGATCAACCACGAGAGCGACAGCAAAGAGATGCTCGATGCGCTATGCGCCCCGTCACATTTTCTCGAAAAAAGTATGGTCCTGCTCTTTGACGGCTTGGATGAAATCGAGCATGCCGAAACCGGCAAACATTTCGCCGTCGCGTTGGGCAAATTGGCCACACAGCATCCGCGCTGCAAAATCATCGTAAGTTCCCGGCCCATTGGCTTGAAATCGGAAGACTTTCCCGAATTTTACGCCTTGGATCTATTGCCGTTGGAGCAGGAGATTAGGGACGATTACCTGCGTAAATGGTTTGCCGATGACGCGAATAAAACTGAAAAACTCCAGGAAATGTTCGCAGCCAAACCGCGAATTCTTGCCCTTGCAGCAAATCCCTTTTTGCTCAGCATGATTTGCTACACCTACGAAGCGGGTGGGGACGCTGCGCTAATCGAACGCCGTAGCGAGCTTTACAGGAACTGCACGATTGCATTGCTCCGCCGCGCATATGATCCGGAAAGCAAGATCCAGGCAAGAAACGATTACGAAAGCACTCTGGCAGTATTAAAAGACTTGTCCCTCCGCTTTTTCCTTTGGCAGGAAGCGGATTTTCCCGTGGATCACGTGAATGTCATCGGCCAACGTCTGATCACTTCCGAGGTGCTCGGGAGCACCGAAGATTTTCTCGACCGGGTGCAACGCGATACCGGCTTATTACAACGTGATAAGGATGGCTTCACCTTCGTGCACCGCTCGCTGTGGGAGTATTTCACAGCCCTTGCGTTACTTGATAAAGAATCCGATTTTGTCATTCGCCACGCTGCCAATCCGGATTGGGAGGAAGTGGTGCGACTTTATGCCGGGCTGTTGCAGAAGGACGAGAGTGTGGCGGAATTGGTCAACGGCCTGTGGAACCTCAACCGGCCGTTGGCCCTGCGCGTAACCACCGAGGTGAAAACGCCGGCCGCTGAGCTGATTAAGCCCCTCATTAAAAAAGAAGAAGGGAATCAGAGCAAGCTGCTACTTATTGATGCGCTCGGGCAATCTTTGCCATTGATACCGGCAGCAGAAAGACCCACGCTTGTACATGAGACTTTGGCCATTCTGTTGATCGGGTGTGAGGAGCGCGATTGCGAAGTCATTTATCATGCCCAACAGTTGTTGGAAAAGCTTGACATGCAACCTTTGGAGCCAGGCGGTTTGATTCACGATCTCTTTGATCTTGAGAACGCGGCGGAGCGCCAACGAGAACTGCTTCATGATTCAGCCAATCATTTTGAATGCATCGAAGTGGAAGGCGGCGAGTTTTGGATGGGCGATAAGGAGCATATTGACAACGAGAAACCAGCACACCGTGTTCGTGTCGACAGTTTTCGCATGGCCAAGCATCCAGTGACCAATCGACTGCTGTCGAGTTTTCCTTTCGGCGAAAAATATCCAAGCTATGGCGGAGAAAGCCACCCAGCTATTGGCAACAACTGGTGGGAGGCATATTATTTTGCCTTATGGATCGGTACGTCGTTGCCGACCGAGGCCGAGTGGGAATATGCCGCACGCGGCGGTAAGCATTCGCAGCGCACGCAATTCTATTTTGGTGATGAGGTGGAGGTTTTGCCCAATCATGCCTGGTTTGGAGAAGCGATTCGGCCTCATGCGCATGCCGTGGACGAAGTCAATCCGCGCACCGGGCAGCTAAATCTCAATCCCTTGGGATTAGCCAATATCTTGGGAAACGTTTGGGAATGGTGTCAAGATTGGTACTCCGATTATCGCGTGTCTGAGAACGCTAATGAGGCGCTCGAAAATCCGGTTGGACCGAAATCCGGCACCTCTAAGATTCGTCGTGGCGGTGGTTTTATGAACGCCGCTGATGCTCTGCGTTGCGCGCGTCGCTACGACGTTCTACCCTTCGGCCGGGACGTCGTCAACGGCTTTCGGTTGGTGTCGCGCGAGTCATAAGCTTTTGATACTCTGAAAATCTGACCATCTGAAACTCTGAAAAAGAGTCCTGAGCTCGAAAAGAAAGCTGAATCGAAATTTTTTTGAAAAACATAATCGTAGACTCGTCTTAAGCAGGCATAGATGTCAAGCTAAGAAATTCACCACTGCTTTTGTTTGTGCATTCAAGATGAACTCATCCCCTAGATCCCCTTCTCTTAAAAAGAGAAGGGGACTTTCACAACGGCGAGCCGGTTTTCTCTCCTTCTCTTACCCAGAGAAGGGGCCGGGGGATGAGTTCATGTGAGGTCGTGAGAAAAGCTCTGCTGAATTGTTGCCTATGCCCATAAGGGCGAGGACTCCATTTCAAGAGTTTCGGCTCTCGAGCCGAAAAGGATGAAGCCTGGGCCGCGACGCTTGTTGTACTTTGGCAGGTGTTTGGCCAACCTGATGCTCTGCGTTGCGCGCGTCGCAACAACAATCAACCCAACAATCGGAACAACGACAACGGCTTTCGGTTGGTGTCGCGCGAATCAAGGTCACCCCAACGAGTTACCCCGTGCGGTCACTCACGATGCCGGCCACCCACGGGTTGCCGGACGAGATTGACCATGACAAGGGCTTCATTCCTGTTGCCCAATTCCGCCTCGGCGGGAGAAAGCACGAATAAAGAGGCCGCGGGTCTCTCTAGTACGAGGTTTGGAACGAGAGACCCGCAATGGCCGCAGGCCAGTTGAAGACTCGCGTGCAGTAACTTACACACTATGTCTCACGCACGATTTTGTAATCGGCAATCGCGAACCTGTGAGGAGGAAACATGACCCCGTTTCTCGGCGAGTTGATTGGCACGGCCTTGCTCATTCTACTGGGCGATGGCGTGGTTGCAAATGTGGTTTTGAAAGATACCAAGGGCAGCAACAGCGGCTGGATCGTCATTACCTTTGGATGGGCGATGGCAGTCTTTGTCGGTGTTTTTGTAGCCGCTGGCATGAGCGGCGCTCACCTCAATCCTGCCGTGACCATTGCGCTGGCAATCGCCGGAAAATTCGACTGGCCAAGTGTGCCCCTCTACATGGTGGCGCAAATGACGGGCGCTGCGCTGGGGGCGTTTTTGGTTTGGGTGCAATACAAATCGCATTTCGATAACACCGAAGGCAAGAGTGTCAAGCTCGCTGTGTTTTGCACCAGTCCGCAAATTCGCAGTACACTGTGGAATTTTCTTTCTGAAGTCATCGGCACATTCGTGCTGGTATTTGGCGTCCTGTTTATGGCTTCGCCGGCCGTGGGTTTGGGCGCGGTCAGTGCGTTACCCGTGGCCCTGCTCGTTTTTGCCATCGGCTTGTCGCTCGGCGGCACCACGGGCTATGCCATCAATCCCGCGCGCGACCTTGCTCCTCGTCTTGTGCACCATCTTCTGCCCATTCCCAACAAAAGAGACAGCAATTGGGGTTATGCCTGGATCGCCGTGGTGGGGCCGATCGTAGGCGGAATGATTGCGGCTTTGGTTTACATGGCTTTGAGATCGTAGTCGTGACTCAACATTTATGTTGAGAAGCCTCTCGTATTGCTGTTGGAAAAATGGCATTGCTCAGTTGTTTCCCCAGATGGCAAAACTACTAAGAGCAAAACTATTAAAAGCTTCTTTTGTTTCTAATTATTTTGCCCCAAATAGTTTTGCCTTCAATATGTATCGGAATAGTTACTTTTTGCACAGATATGACTATTAAGACACTCATACCTCTTGCCATCCTTCTGTGCTTCGCCTGCAATTCCAAGCCTCCGGAATCATCCGCGCCTATGGAACGTAGCGACTTTTGGGTGCACCAGGGCGAAGAAGCTTTGCGCCAAAATGAGTTTGATTTTGCGCTGATCCTCGCAGATAGCGCTCAGAAATATGGGCCCCAAAACGCAAATGTCTACTTTCTGCGCGGGCGCATTTATTCGGAAGTGGGGCAATGGCAAAATGCAGAAACGGCTTACCGTAGGGCGCTCGAGCTGCAGCCCAACTACCGTGGCGCGTGGAATAATCTCGGCAATAACGCCTATCGCCAGCAAAGGTACTATCAGGCGATTGCATTTTATCAAAAGGAGCTGGAGGCGAATCCGGAGGCTATTCCCTATCGTGCCATGGGCCGCTCTTACGTGGAGCTAGGTAGAGTTGACAGCGCGCACTATGCTTTTGAACACGCGATTGCGTCCGACAGCCTTTATGCGCCGGCGCGTTTCAGCCTGGCATTTTTGTTCGAAGATGAAGGAGAGCTTGAAAAAGCGCTGTCACACGCCCGGCGCGCATGGCAGCTCGATCCTGAAAATCTGGAATATCGCTATCTTACCGGTGAGTTGTTGGTGAAGACGAAGCAGTATGAAGAAGCCATGACAGTGCTGAGTGAGGTTGTTGCAAAATGGCCTTGGCACCACGGCGCACAGTACAATTATGGCCAGGCTTTGGTTCGCCTGGGTCGCCAGGAGGAGGCCAGGAAATATCTCGACGAAGCAGAGCGCCTGCGCGCGTGGGACGCCAAGCTCGAGCACTTGGAAAATACCGTGCGCTCCATGCCCAACGATGCTTTCTCCCATGCTGCGCTGGCCTCCATGCTGCGCCGCACCGGCCGCTATAATGACGCCATGCACGCCTACAAAGTCGCGCAACACCTGGCGCCACAAGACATGGAAATTCAAATTAACATTGGGAACTTGTATTTGGTCAAGGGCGACACCAGCAAAGCTATCGAGCACTATCGTTTGATACTGCGGCACGACCCGGCTCTGGTCGAGGCCAGGTTGAATCTTGGAGTAGTGTATGCCCTGTCCGGCCGGCTCAGAGAAGCGGAGCAAGCCTGGCGAGAGGTGCTGAAATATTCACCCAATCACCCGGCGGCCCGGGCGTATCTGGCGAAGTTGGCAAAGACGAGCCCATGATGCTCCCCCGAACCTTTGCTTCCTCGCTCGGCAAACATCAAAACATCGCATTGGCTGCGCTAGGCGGTTTATCGTTTGTTCTCTATACACTTTTGAGCAGGCAGGGGGCTGACAGCGGCCCGGTTGCCATCGAGGCGACGCTGCAGCACTTTTTTGTGATACTCGCGGGGTTGTTTGCCTTGTTGCTTGCCGCCGCGATGATCATTCGAAGGACCACGCAGCAACAACGGCAGGTTCATTCAGCTTTGGCGATCATTTTGCTGGGTGCCGTTCTTTTTCGGGCCATGCTGTTGAGCCAACCCCCGTGGCTTTCGAATGACATTTATCGTTATCTGTGGGATGCCAGGCTTGTCGATCGAGGTGTGAACCCTTACGCCTTTTCTCCTCAGGCGGATGAGCTCACGGGTTTGCGCGATTCGGTGATCTTTCCAAAGGTGGACCATAAATATGTGTATAGCGTCTATCCGCCTTTGCTGCAGGGCCTGTTTTGGGCAGGCTTGAGAGTGAGCCAGGCCTTTGCCGTTCCGGCTTTCGCCGGATTGAAGCTGATCTTTGCGCTCGTTGACCTTGGCCTCGTATGCGTTCTTTTTCGATTGCTCACACAAGCTCAGATCGATCCACGCTGGGCTCTTCTCTATGCCTGGCATCCGCTGCCGATCATTGAGATCGCCGGTAGCGGGCACACCGACGGCGTGGGCGCATGCGCCCTGGTTTTGACGATAAGCTGCTTGATCCAACGGCGTTTTTCGGCCGCAGCCGTTTTCCTGGCCCTGGGGTTTTTGGTGAAGTTTATCACCATATTCTTTCTGCCGTTTCTTTTCTTAGCCGTTTGGAAGCAAGTGAGCTTCAAAAAGGCGATGTCGATCACCGGTCTATTTGTGTTGGTGGTGGCAGGGAGCTACGCACCATTTACCGCGGCCGGTGAGAAATTGTTTTCCGGCTTAATGGTGTACTTCGAAAAATGGCGCTTTAATGACGGTTTCTTTTCTTTGGTGTTTACACCCATTCACTGGATCCTGCCGGATGGGCTGGTGAAATTTTTCATGATCCCGTCACATTGGGAAATGAGCGAAATCACGTTGACGACCCGACGGATCGACCTGGCATTGATCATCGCGAAATTGATTGCCGGCGGCATTTTCTTGTTCATTTATCTGCGCGTCTGGTTGCGGGAATTTAAGCTGGAAGCCATGAGCCGGGCCGATTGGAGCTGGCCCGCCATCATGCTGATTGTGCTCGCCGCGTTCTTCCTTCTGTCACCGACATTGCAGCCGTGGTATTTGATATGGCTTTTGCCCGTGCTTTGTTTCAGAGATGCGCTACTTGCATTTGAAGCTTCAACAAGAATGATTCTGCCATTGTGGATATTGAGCGCAACCGTTTTTCTGTCCTATTGGGTTCTTGCTAACTATCTGCCGCAGGGATTGTGGCAGGAGCCGCAATGGGTGAAGTGGGTGGAGTACGGAATGCCCTTGGGGTTTTGGCTTTGGTCTGGCCGCAGTCACCGACGAGCGGCTCTCATGAATCCGTAAAAAAGTCACGTGTTCAATTTCGAAATCCGAATCGGGCAAAGGGGGAGGATCGTCGCGCAATAACCGTAATGAGGTTTCAACTATCTTGACAATGTTAAGGTGTCCTGCTTTAACCGCAAAGGTCGCAAAGATCACGCGAAGATCGCAAAGTTTAGCCCCTAATTCTTTTCACTCTTTGCGCACTTCGCGCCTTCTTTGCGAGCTTTGCGGTTTAATTAACAGTGTCAGGTTATTTTGCACAACGTAGCCTTGCCATCTTAAAACACACGTCCGTTTGAAGGCCATCGAGAGGAGGACCCAATGCCTACCGTACGCACCTCTCGCCGGGATTTTTTGAGAGTCACGGCGATGGGTACCGCAGGTGTCGTTTTCGCTCCGCACGTGAGCGGCCGTCCAGCGATGCCTGCGACGACAATCCAGCATTCCCAAGGGGAGCTCAAGCTCGGTGTGGCGAGTTACTCATTGCGCGCGTTCAGCCGCGCCGATGCCATCAAGATGATTCAAGCATTAAACACGCCTTTTGTGAACATCAAGTCGTTCCACCTGCCGTACGAGAGCACTCCCGAAGAACTAGCCTTGGGACGGCGCGAATTCGAGGAAACCGGCCTGCGGATTGTTGGCGGCGGCAACAACAACATCACCGAGGATACGGACGATCATGTGCGCATGTTTTTTGAATATGGCAAGCGGTGCGGTATGCCACTGCTCGTCATTGCGCCCAAACCTGAAATTCTGCCTCGCATCGAGAAATTCGTAAAGGAATACGATATCAAAGTTGCCATTCACAATCACGGTCCAGAGGATCAATACTTTCCCGCGCCCAAGGACGCTTTGCAGCATATCAAGAAAATGGATCCCCGTGTTGGGCTATGTGTCGACGTCGGGCATACCACACGTACCGGCGCTGACATCGTGCAGGCCCTCGCCGAAGCCGGGGACCGTGTCTTGGACATGCACATGAAAGATCTCAAAGATCTGATGGTTAAAGAGAGCCAGTGCATTGTGGGCGAGGGCGCCATGCCCGTACCCGAGATTTTCGCTCAATTGCTCAGGATCAAGTATTCCGGCTATGTAAACCTGGAATACGAGATTGACAAAGACAACCCGTTGCCCGGCATGCAGCAGTCTTTTGCCTACATGCGCGGCGTGCTGGCGGGGTTGGCGATATGAGAACCCAACAATGGAACAATTCCCCATGTATACTGAAACACAGATTGCGAAAAGCGCCGTCAGCCGCCTTGGAGATTCGAGTCCATATTCGCGTGCACAACTCCTCTCCTTGGTTTTACTCAGAGTCTTGATCGGTTGGCATTTTCTGTACGAAGGCATCTCTAAGGTGGCAAATCCCTATTGGTCTTCAGCGAATTATCTGCTGGAATCCAAAGGGATTTTTTCAGACTTGTTCATCTCGATTGTCGCGAACCCGGCAGCGTTGAAAATCGTGGACTTTCTGAATGAATGGGGCTTGATTGCAATTGGGTTCGGTTTGATCGCCGGCTGCTTCACCCAGGTCGCGACGATCGCCGGGATTGTGTTGTTGCTGCTGTATTACCTTTCAACCCCGCCGTGGGTTGGTCTCAACTATTCCTTCCCGACAGAGGGAAGTTATTTGATTGTCAACAAAAATCTAATCGAGATAGCTGCTCTCATTGTCTTGGCATTCTTTCCTACCGGGACCATCATCGGCCTCGATGTCTTCATCCTTAGAAAAAAGGCGTGATGGTATCAATCACAAAGGAGCCATCTCTGTATGATCCGATATATCCTGTCTATTTCCCTCATCGCACTACTGGCTTTGGGTTCGTGTCAAAAACCGGACAAGCTGACCGAGCCTGAAGAAGAAGAAATCAAAGATAGCGTGCAGCAGGTACTCAGAAATTATTTCAATGATATAAGAGCGAATGGCTTAATGGCTGAATTTAGATACCTGGACGATTCGCCTGAATTTTTTTGGGTGCCTCCAGGATATCAGTATTTTACGGCTTCGAATGCGAGCAGTTTTATTGGAACTATATTTGATTAAACCGAGGAATGGCAATGGCATATGAAGATAACATGACTCCAGAAGATGGGGCAAACTACCAAGGGAGCCAGAATAGCGGAGTTCCGCGTCGCGACTTTTTAAAAGGTTTGGCGACGATCCCGGTGTTTGGCGCGTTTTTCTACGAGCTCGCGAAAAAGCGAGCGCAAGACCATTACAAGAAGAACGAAATTCTGGCCGAGCTTGGTATTGGCCAGGAAGCGCCGGCGGTTATTCCCAAAACTACAATGAAGCCGGCCGGCGATCTCATTCGTTTGGGCCTCATCGGCTTCGGCAGCCGGGGCGAAGATTTGATGCGGTCGGCAGGTTTCGCGCATCCGGATTGGATCGAAAACGCCAAAAAAGCAGCGCAAATGAACAAGCTGGATAACAGGCTTGACGATTGGCTCCAGCAGGAAAATTTGAATATTGCCATCACCGGCGTTTGTGACGTTTTCGATGTCAAAGCAGAGAGAGGGCTTGCTGCTACCAAGAATGAGGTGCATCCCGGAGGAAGCGCGGGGCGTTTGCCCCATGCCAAACGCTATCGCGACTATCACGAAATGCTGCAAAGCAATGACATCGACGGGGTTATCATTGCGACACCGGATCATCATCATGCGCCGATAACGATCGCTGCTGCCCAAGCCGGAAAACACGTGTATTGCGAGAAGGGCATGACCCGCACCGAAGAAGAAATTGCTCTGGTTGTTGAAGCGGTTAAGAAGAGCGGTGTGGTATTTCAGTTGGGCCACCAATATCCTCAAAACGCCTGTTTTGCCAAAGCCAAAGAGCTGGTGGAAAAAAACATTCTCGGAAAAATCACGCTCATAGAAACCACTACGAACCGCAACACGCCAAACGGCGCGTGGATTCGCCATCTCGATGGCAAAGGACATCCCAAGCCCGGCAGCCCGGAAACAATTGATTGGGACAAATGGCTTGGCGCCAGTCCCAAAGTGCCCTTCGACCTAGATCGTTATTACAACTGGACAAAATGGTGGGACTATGGCACCGGCCTCGCCAACCAATTATTCTCGCACGAATATGATGCCGCCAACCAAATTTTGGGACTCGGTATTCCCAAATCTGCCGTTGCTTCAGGCGGAATTTATTTCTTCAAAGACAATCGCGAGATTCCCGATATCTTCCAAGCGGTGCTCGAATTCCCGGATCGTGATCTCACGTTTGTTTATAGCGCTTCGCTCGCGAGCAGCCGTTCGCGCGGACGGGTGTTTATGGGGCATGACGCGGCAATGGAAGTTGGCGATTCATTGACTGTGACCGTGGACACGGATTCCACGCGCTATCAGGAAAGAATCCTCGCGGGCATCATAGATCCCTCGCTTCCGTTGATTTCTTACCGCCCAGGAGCAGGCAGCCTGGATGCAGTCACCTCGGCCAGCCAGAAATACTATGCGAGCCGCGGGTTGATCTATACTTATCGCGAGGGCCGGCGCGTCGACGTGGCGCATCTTCACATTAAGGAATGGCTCAATTGCATTCGTAACGGTGGCACGCCAAGCTGCAATATCGATAAAGGATTCGAGTCGGCGGTGGCCTGCCAGATGATTACGAAGGCTTATCGCGAGCAACGGCGGGTGGAGTGGGATCCTGCAAAGAGGAGCATCGTGTGATCTTCAACGATTTTCGGATTGAAAAACCCAACGGATGAGTGAATAGTGTTAGTCGGCTTTCGTTTGAGTGAAGAGCCTTCACTCTTTCATGTCATCCCGCAGGGATCTTGGTTGACTCGGCCACAGCACCGAGTTCAAGCCTGAGTGCCGGATCTACCAAGATGCTTTCTGCATGACAGAGTGTGGCTTTCGGATAGGCTCCTAGAGATTTTCCCTATCTATTGGAAATAAAAGGAATCAACGACATGCTTAATCTTGCCCTTATCAAGCCCTTTGGCGTATTTACGTTTCCCTTCTTTTTGAAACTGGAGTTCAAATTGACCGAGGGCGCCAACAGCGGGATCAAATACTTCGTCACCGAAAAGGAGAAATCCGATGGCTCGGCCATCGGCCTCGAATACCAAGTATTGGATGACGAGCGGCATCCCGACGCCAAAGAAGGAAATCACGAGGGCAGCCGGACGGTCGCTTCGCTTTACGATTTGATCAAAGCCGAGAACAAGATGGTCAAACCGATGGGCGAATGGAATGAGGCGCGCATTTTTTCAAATGGGACTCATGTGGAGCACTGGCTCAATGGCAAGAAAGTGCTGGAATATGAACGCGGTAGCGCGGCATACAGAAAACTGGTGGCAGAGAGCAAGTACAAAATATGGGAGAATTTCGGCGAGGCGCCACAAGGCCATATCCTTCTGCAAGATCATGGGAACAGAGTCTCGTTTCGCAATATCAGGATCAAGACTCTGGAATGATCATGGCAGACAACCTCGGCCTGTCTTGCTGAAAGCATCCCGCAAGGGCCTTACGGCTTGGTAGTGGAGCACACAGGCCTGAAATAGGTACAGTGCCCAAGCCAACCAAGATCCCTTCGGGATGACATTGCAGGGGCTCCGGATAGCCCCTAAGACGAGCAGAGAAGGCATCCGTTGGCCTTAATCTATCCGTTGGAGATTTTTTGCTCTTCCTATAAGGCACCGACTCTTTTAGGAGAATTACGCATGCGCAAGTTTACGAACAGGAACTTGCTCGCGGCGTGCTCAATCGCAGCGCTCGTTCTGATTGCGAGCTTGCCTGGAATGACACAACAAAGACAAGTCCAAAAGCCGCGTAGGGGAGTGGAAGTCGTCCGTCGAGATGCGGAAAAGCGTGTTGATATTCTCGTCGAAAACCGGCCCTTTACCAGTTACCTTTATACCGATACGATGCCGGTGCTCAAAAAACCGGTTCTTTATCCATTACGCACGGCCAGAGGTACGATCATCACGCGTGGCTATCCCCTCACGCCGCAGCCGGGAGAGCGTGCTGATCATCCTCACCACATCGGGTTTTGGTTCAATTATGGAGATGTGAACGGTCTTGATTTTTGGAACAACTCCGATGCCATTGCTCCGGAACGCCGGCAGGAAATGGAGACCATCCGGCATCGCTCGATCAATCTTACCGAAAATGGCGAGAACACCGGCAAGCTAGAAGTCACGATGGATTGGCTCAAACCGGACGGAATCGCCATTCTCCGTGAAGACACGCGTTTTGTTTTCCATACGGGCCCGAACATGCGCGGCATTGATCGGATCACGACGCTCACGGCGCTCGATGAACGCGTTTCCTTTCGAGATAATAAGGAAGGATTGATTGCAATGCGTGTTTGCCGTGCTTTGGAACACCCCACCAATGAACCGATCGAGCTCACGGATGCTAGCGGCAAAATAACAAAAGTACCGGCCATGGACAACACTGGCGTCACCGGCATGTATACAAGCAGCCAAGGCCTCACCGGCTCGGAGGTGTGGGGTAAACGCGCCGCTTGGGTGATGCTGGCCGGCGTCGTTGCAGGCGACTCGGTTACTGTGGCGATCTTCGATCATCCCCAAAATGCCGGCCATCCGAGCTCCTGGCATGCGCGCGGCTATGGCCTGTTTGCCGCCAATCCCCTCGGGCAAAAGGTATTCAGTGAAGGGAAAGAGGAGCTCAATTTTGCGCTTGCACCGAGAGCTTCAACCACGTTTCGGCATCGCGTGCTGATTCTATCGGGTATCGTCTCTGCGGAGCAGATGGCTGAAAAATATCGCGAGTTCATTTTATACGCAAAGTAGCGCTGGCTGTGACTATTGTGTAAATCCAGCGTGGGCGAGCCTCAACCAAAGCTTTCAAACCAAGTTGAAGGCTAAAGCTCTTCAGGCAGAATGAGAATGCATCAGCTTTTCAACACAGAGATACGGAGCGCACAGAGAGCCACAGAGTGAGTGTTATTCTGCGAAATTCTCAAAAATTCTCTGTAATACAAACTTGTAGAACTTTGTATTTCTAGCCAAGTATATGGTTGCGACTCTGCCGGCCGGAAGTCTCTGCGAATCTTTGCGAGGCTCTGCGTGAGTCTTCTTTTGGTTGCGGCTACGCTGCGCTGTGAAACTCCGTGTCTCTGTGTTGAGAAAGGCGTTAAAAGATGAGAAAAAACTTTCAGTCACGCAGAGGCGGGACTGTTCTGAATTTGATGGGCTAATTGTTCAAGGAAAGGAAGTGTCAAATGTCCTCAAATAACAAAGAAATGACCAGACGAGAATTCCTGGCGCGCAGCAGCCAGGCCGCTGCCGGTGTGCTCGCAGGCAGCTCATTGCTGTCTTCCCTCGTTGCAGCGCCCGCAATCGGCGACAGAATCATTGGCGCGAATGATCGCATCAATCTGGCGATCATTGGCATTCGCGGCCGCGGTATGGCGTTGGCTGAGAGTTTTGCCAAAATCAAAAACGTTCAGATTAAAACGCTGGTCGACGTGGATGAGAACCTCTTTTCCGAGCGCGTTGCCAAAATCGAAAAAAACTTCGGCTACCAGCCGGCAACTGCACACGACATGCGACGCGTCTTTGATGACAAAGACATTCATGCCGTGGCGATCACTACGCCCAACCATTGGCACGCGCTGGCAACCATCTGGGCTTGCCAGGCCGGCAAACACGTTTACGTCGAAAAGCCCTCCTGCCATAATGTTTGGGAGGGCCGCAAGATGGTTGAAGCGGCGCGGAAACATGATTGTCTGGTGCAGGTCGGCTGCCAAAATCGCTCGCGTAAAAGCTCGATTGCGGCGATGAAATTTCTTCACGAAGGCAAGCTCGGCAAAATCTACATGGCGCGTGGTCTTTGTTTCAAGCCGCGCGGCGACATCGGGCGTTATCCGGATGGACCGCTTGCCGCCGGCGAGAGCTTTGCGCTCACGGCCGAGAGTAGCCACAAGGAGCCAGCGTATACAACCGAGTACTTAAAAAATGTTCACTACGACATGTGGCTTGGCCCGGCGCCCAGCCGCCCATTTAATCGCAACCGTTTCCATTACAACTGGCATTGGCATTGGGACTATGGCAATGGTGATACCGGCAATCAGGGTCCGCACCAGTTCGACTTCGCGCGTTGGGGATTGAATAAAGAGGAATATCCGGTGAAAGTGCGATCGTTCGGCGGGAATTTCATCTATGATTCTTCGCAGGAGACGCCCAATACCCAGACAACGATTTTTGAATATGCGGATGGCACGATTTTCGAATTCGCCACCCGCGGTTTGCTCACCAATGCCGAAGGCGAATTTACCAAGGCCGAGATGATGCTGGCGAACAACGGCAAATGGCAGGCCTCCATGAGCGGCGCCATGACGATTGGCAATCTCTTTTTCGGCAGTGAAGGCTGGATGCAGATCGATGCCGGCGGAGTTTGGCAAACCTTTTTCGGGCGGAAAAACGAGCCCGGCCCCAGCTCTGATTCCACGGACGAAGAATACGACCCCATGAATCTTGCCGGTACCGGCGATAGCGTCCATTTTAATAATTTCATCACGGCCTTGCGCTCTGGAAAGCGAGAAGACCTGACGTGTGAGGTCGAAGTTGGCCACTTGTCCAGTGCGCTGCCACATCTCGCGAATATCTCCTACCGGCTCGGGCGCGAGCTTCTCTTTGACGGCAAGCGGGAAAAATTCGTGAATGACGCGGAGGCCGATCGCATGCTCACGCGTGAATATCGCAAACCTTATGTCGTGCCCGAGGCGGTGTGAAAGTTTCATTGACGCTTCCAAGTAACATGTCACTCAGGAGGAGTCTTTTTGAGCATAACATCGTGCTTTACGTTTGAAA